>JANOSN010000648.1:0-7385 GCA_031415895.1 Polaromonas sp.
GGTCGCCGTCACGGCCTCCGCGTCCACCACGGCCACGACCGCGTTCGCCATTGCGTCCTTCACGGCCTTCGCCGTCACGGCTGCCTTCTGCACGGTCACCACTGCGACCACCGTCGCGGCCACCATCACGTCGTACATCACGGCCTTCGCTGCGGCCTGCCCTTTGCTGGCCTTCGTCTTTTTTGGCTTCAACTGCCAATGCGGGCGCAGGGTCTGCACCGCTAAACAAGCTTTTTATCCAACCGAAAAAGCCTTTTTCCGCAGGCGCAGGGGCTGCAACAACAGGTGCAGCTTTTACTGCAAC
Organism: Polaromonas sp.; assembly: GCA_031415895.1. Lineage (GTDB taxonomy): Bacteria > Pseudomonadota > Gammaproteobacteria > Burkholderiales > Burkholderiaceae_C > JAAFIP01. The sequence continues at coordinate 305 of JANOSN010000648.1, forward strand.
AGGGGCGGCCACGGCTACGGGTTTTGGCTCAGCCATCGGCGCTGGCGCATCAGGCAACACGCCTTTGATGACGGGCGTTTGCTTGTTGGTAGGCTCTTGTGAACGGCGCGTCACGGTGGTTGGGTCTTCGATTTCCTCGGCCATTTTGTAGCTGGCTTGGATGTTGTCCAAGCGTGGGTCGTCGTGCTTTAGGCGCTCTAGTTTGTAGTTAGGCGTCTCGAGTGTTTTATTGGGCACCATCAGCACGTTAATGCGCTGTTTCAGCTCAATCTTGGCAATCTCAGCGCGCTTTTCGTTCAGCAAGAACGAAGCCACTTCTACTGGCACTTGGCACAGTACGGCGGCGGTGTTGTCCTTTTGTGACTCTTCTTGGATGATGCGCAAAATCTGCAAGGCCGATGACTCGGTATCGCGGATGTGGCCTGAGCCACCGCAGCGCGGGCAAGGAATCGACGCACCTTCGCTCAATGTAGGGCGCAGGCGCTGACGGCTCATTTCCATCAGGCCAAATTTGCTGATGGTGCCAAACTGCACGCGGGCGCGGTCTTGGCGCAGCGCATCGCGCAGTCGGTTTTCCACGTCACGGCGGTTGCGACTCTCGTCCATGTCGATAAAGTCGATCACCACCAGGCCACCCAAGTCGCGCAGGCGCATCTGGCGGGCTACTTCGTCAGCAGCTTCCAGGTTGGTACGGGTGGCGGTTTCTTCAATGTCGCCGCCTTTAATGGCGCGGGCGCTGTTCACGTCTACCGACACCAAAGCTTCGGTTTGGTCAATCACAATCGCGCCGCCAGACGGCAGCGTAACAGTGCGGGCGTAGGCTGACTCAATCTGGTGCTCGATTTGGAAGCGGCTGAACAATGGCACGTCGTCGCGGTAACGCTTGACCTTGCTGGCATGCTCAGGCATGACGTGCGCCATAAACTGGTGCGCTTGCTCAAAGATGTCGTCGGTGTCGATCAGAATGTCGCCCACATCGCTGTGGAAGTAATCGCGAATCGCGCGGATTACCAGGCTAGATTCTTGGTAAATCAAGAACGCGCCTTTGCCAGCTTTGCCCGCTTCGTCAATCGCGCTCCACAATTTGGTCAGGTAATTTAAGTCCCACTGCAGCTCAGGGGCGCTGCGGCCAATGCCTGCAGTGCGGGCAATAATGCTGGCGCCTTGCGGGTACACCAGCTGGTCCATCGCTTCTTTCAGGTCAGCACGGTCTTCACCTTCAATACGGCGGCTTACGCCACCCCCGCGTGGGTTGTTAGGCATTAGCACCACATAGCGGCCTGCTAGCGAAATGAAGGTAGTGAGTGCTGCACCTTTGTTGCCGCGCTCTTCTTTTTCGACCTGTACCGCCAGCTCTTGGCCTTCGCGGATCACGTCTTGAATGCGGGCCTGGCTGGGCGACACATTACCATTAAAGTACTGCTTTGAAATCTCTTTGAATGGCAAAAAGCCGTGGCGATCTTCGCCGTAATCCACAAAGCAAGCCTCTAGCGATGGCTCTACGCGGGTGACCACAGCTTTGTAAATGTTGCCTTTGCGCTGCTCGCGGCCTTCGATTTCAATTTCGTAGTCCAGCAGTTTTTGGCCGTCCACAATGGCCAGGCGTTTTTCTTCCACTTGCGTGGCGTTAATTAACATGCGTTTCATGTTCGTTCTCCTAATGCAGCGGGCCTTCTTAAAAGGCGCATGCTGCGTACTTACACAGACGCTGTATGCGTCAACGATAGCCAGAGAGAACGTGAAAAAGAAACTTAGGAATTGCCGTAGGTCTGCAAAGCTGGCGCTTTAAGAGCGCAGCCGCAGCACAGGCGCGGGAAGTGGGGTGAGGGTTGTACAAGCGTAGGGTGCTATAAATTTAATAGCTGCTTGAGCAGTAAATACTTGGACTACAAGGCTAAAAGGCATACAAAAAGCAGTTTTAAAGCGCTCTAAGTAGGTATTTAACATGGCCAGCATTAATATCATCACATCTTCAATCCGAATAACCAACCTGTCAAAACGTGGCTGGTTATTCTTAGGTATTCCGTAACAGTGTTTCGTATTCAACGTCGGCTCGACTGACGCAGCTTGGGTACCGCTGGCAGCTTATGCCGCCAAGCCTGTACGCGCACTGCAGCAGTGGCATCGACCTCTAGTTTCTTGTGCGGTGGGTGCCGCTAAGTTGTCCACGCCGGGGCTAAACTCAGGTAAATCAACCACTTAAACGCAATAGCTAGTGAAAAACATTATAGGCGCGAAACAGCTGGTTTCTATTTACCCAGCATCTCAAACCTGATGGGAATATAATCTTCCTATGTATTATTCCTATGAGAGGTGTCGCCATGCATGCCGTAAATGTCAGCACATTGAAGAATAACCCGACCCAGGCCTTGCAATGGGCGCAAACCCAGCCCGTGGTGGTGATGAACCGCTCTACCCCTTTTGCCATGGTGGTAGGTATGGACAGCTTGCCCAGTGACGAAACCCCCCATGCACGTATGGCGTTGGCCGTGAGCTTGTTTAAAGACGGTGGCCTATCCTGGATGCAAGCCGCAAAGTACGCGCAGTGCAGCGCATCACAGTTTATGAAGCACCTGTCGCGCCTGGGTATCCCCGTCATCGACATGAGCGAAGAAGAAGTACTGCGCGACATGGACACCCTGGCGCAATGGTTGGCGCAGTAAGCGTGCAGCCAGTGCAGGCATCTGCTGCGCTGCGCCGACCACCAGAACGCTGCTTGATATTGGCCGATGCCAGTCCGTTGATTGGCCTTAGCCTGGTGGACCAGTTGCCACTACTTCCTGCCTTGTTTGGCACAGTCCAAGTGGCTCCGATAGTTTTGCAAGAAGTGCTTACAGGGCAGTTTGACCGTGGCGAGAGCGCCATCCGAGCCGCAATGAACGCGGGATGGCTTGTACTTTGCACTGCGCAGCCCGCAAACATATCCTTGTTGGGACTCGATCCTGGAGAAACAGAGTCCATCTTGCAGGCCTGCACATTGGCACAACTTGGCTTGTCACCCATTCTGCTGATGGACGAAAAAGCAGGTAGGGCGGCAGCCACCGAGCTGGGCTTGCCGTGCCTGGGCACGGCCGCCATCATCGCAACCGCTAAGCAAATGGGTCTCATCCCCAGTGCGGCGAAGGTGCTGGAGCAGCTATTTAAAACTGATTTTAGAATCTCCAAAAGCATCATCCGCGCAGTACTGTCCAGTGTGGGCGAGACGCTATGACTGCTAGCACACCCATTGCACTTGCAGCCAGTCTGGTTACGGTAGACGACTCGTCCGAAGGCCAGCGGCTGGACAATTTCTTGCTGCGCGAGCTCAAAGGCGTGCCCAAAACGCATGTCTACCGCATCATCCGCAGCGGCGAGGTGCGGGTCAACAAAGGCCGTGCGCAGGCCGACACGCGCCTGACCGTGGGCGACGTAGTGCGCCTACCGCCTGTGCGCATCAGCGACAAAGTGGCCGAAAAAGCCGCCAAGCCAGCGCCAGCACGCAGCTTCCCCATATTGTTTGAAGACGACTACTTTTTAGCTATCGACAAACCCGCAGGCGTGGCCGTGCACGGAGGCAGCGGCGTAAGCTTTGGCGTGATTGAGCAGCTGCGCATGGCGCGGCCACAGGCTAAATATCTAGAGCTGGTGCACCGCCTAGACCGCGACACCAGCGGTATTTTGCTGATCGCCAAGCGCCGAAGCGCCTTGGTTAATTTGCAAGAACAGTTTAAAAACCGCGAAACCGGCAAAACATACGTAGCCTTAGTGCAAGGCGCTTGGCCTGCCAGCAAAAAAATCATTGACCAGCCATTGCACAAATTTTTGGTCAGCGGCGGTGAAGACGACGGCGAGCGGCGTGTGAAAGTAGTGGCCAAAGACGACCCCAACGGCATGCGGTCGATCACGCTAGTCAAAATTATCAAACCTTTGTCAGTTAAATTTACCTCCGGCGCAGTGCAAGCCTTTACCTTGTTAGAGGTCACCATCAAAACCGGCCGCACCCACCAAATCCGAGTGCACTTGGCCAGCAACGGCCATCCCATCGTGGGTGACGATAAATATGGCGATTTTGAGCTGAACAAGCAGCTGGCCAAGCAAAACTTCAAGCGCATGTTTTTGCATGCTTGGCATTTAAGCGTGACCCACCCTACTACACAAACCGAACTTAACTTCGAGTCACAACTGCCCGCAGACTTAGCCGCTGCGTGGGGCTTAAGCTTAGACAAGCAATCGCCCTTTGCATAAAATCTACCTATGACCTCACTTTCACGCATACGCCGCTTCGACTTAATCGCTTTCGACTGGGACGGCACGTTGTTTGACAGCACCGCATTGATCGTGCGCTGCATTCAATACGCGGTGCGCGATGTAGGTGGTACGGTGCCTACTGACCAAGCTGCGTCCTACGTGATTGGCTTGGGCCTGATGCAAGCTTTGGCGCACGCTGCGCCTGATGTGCCTAAAGACAAATACCCGGCGCTGGGCGAGGCGTATAAGCGCCACTACAGCGCGCTGCAAAACGAGGTCAGTTTATTTGCTGGCACGCTGCCCATGCTGCACGCCCTGCGTGCGCGTGGGCATGTGCTGGCTGTGGCTACGGGCAAGTCGCGCCGTGGGCTAGATGAAGTGCTGCTGCGCAATGTGGACGGCGTGGTGCTGGGCCACATGTTTGAGGCCAGCCGCACCGCAGACCAAACGGCAGGTAAGCCCGACCCGTTGATGCTGCATGAATTGATGACGCAGCTGGATGTGCTGCCAGAGCGCACCTTAATGATTGGCGACACCACGCACGACCTGGGCTTGGCGCGCAACGCAGGCGTGGCCAGTGTGGGTGTAAGCTTTGGTGCGCATGACCATAATGCTTTTGCTGAGTTTGCACCCCTGATGGTGGCACACAGCGTAGCGCAGTTGCAAGACTGGCTGCTGCACAACGCGTGAGTGTTCGAACATGAGCCAACACGTTATCCCTATCGTACCCAGCGTCGCTACCGCTACAGCCGACCCACAGCTGGCAGGCCAACGTGTGGCGCTGTGCAACAGCCAAGACTTGGTCAACGGCGCTGTGGCCGTGCCGTTTGATGTGGTGCATGCAGGCCTTACCAGTCGCGCTTTTGCCATTCGTTTTGATGGCGTGGTGCATGCCTATCTGAACCGCTGCACCCATGTGGCGATGGAGATGGACTGGCAGCCCAACCAGTTTTTTGACGACACCGGCCAGTGGCTGCTGTGCAGCACCCACGGCGCGGCCTACCTGCCCGCTACGGGTGAGTGTGGCGGCGGGCCCTGCCAAGGCGGTTTGGTCAAAATTACCCTCACAGAAGAGGCTGGCGTGGTCTACTGGCATACTGCCTATAACCTGAAGGCTTTAGAGTTTTAATATGAACAACGACAACACACCACCGCCGCAGCCTGTCGATGAGACTTTGGCCGGTATTTTGAAGCAAAATACCCCTGAAGTCCAAGATTCTACTGCTCAGGCAGCTACTAAAAATGTAGCGTCTGACGCTAAAATCGACCCGACATCTCAGCCCGGCTGGGAGCGCGTAACCTTAGAAAAACTAGCTTTTGCCGCGTTGCGTGAGCAAGAAAAAGCACGTAAGTGGCGTAACTTTGTTCGTTTAGCTTGGCTGTTATTTTTAGCTGCTGTAGTGTGGCTGATGTTTTTGCCCACTCCTAACATGACGGGGGCTGATATATCGAGTGAGCACACGGCCGTGATAGAGATTCGCGGTGAAATCGCCTCGGGCGGTGAGGTTAGTAGCGACTCGATTATCCCCGCCATGCGCGCAGCGTTTGAAGACGATGCCGCCAAAGCCGTAGTGTTGTTGATCAACTCGCCTGGCGGCAGCCCCGTGCAAGCAGGCATGATCAACGACGAAATTATTCGCTTGAAAGAAAAACACAAAAAACCCGTTTACGCCGTGGTGGAAGAATCGTGCGCTAGTGCCGCCTACTACATTGCCGTGGCAGCGGACGAGATTTATGTCGACAAAGCCAGCATTGTGGGCAGCATTGGCGTGTTGATGGACAGCTTTGGGTTTACCGGTCTGATGGACAAGCTGGGCGTAGAGCGCCGCTTGATGACTGCTGGCGAGAACAAAGGATTTTTAGACCCCTTTAGCCCGCAGACCGAGAAGCAGCGCGCTTTTGCGCAAGGCATGCTCAATCAAATCCACACACAGTTTATTGACACGGTTAAAAAAGGCCGAGGCAAGCGCCTGAAAGAAACACCAGAGATGTTCAGCGGTTTGTTTTGGAGCGGCCAGCAAGCCATTGACCTAGGCTTGGCCGACCAGCTAGGTTCACTTGATTTTGTGGCCCGCGAAGTGGTGAAAGCTGAAGACATCGTGGACTACACCCGCCGCGACAACGTGGCCGAGCGTTTGGTCAAACGCTTTGGCGCGGCCCTAGGTGAGGGTGCAGTCAAGACTTTAAAAACTGCGCCGCAGTTACGCTAAATAATTTGCATTCGCTTCTCATTAATGCTGTACCACATTGCCTTTTACAGATTCGCTGCATTAACCGATGTAGAAGCTGTGGTCACACGCCTGCGCGCGATGACGGCCGACTTGTTGGGCAGTATTTTGGTGGCCAGCGAAGGTATTAACGGCATGCTGTCGGGCAGTGCGCAGCAGCTAGACGTGTTTGAGCAAGCTTTGCATACCGACGCTGCCTTTGGTAATGCGTTTGCAGGCACAGTGTTTAAGCGCACTGAATGCGTGACGCAACCTTTTAAGCGCATTAAGGTGCATGCTAAAAAAGAAATTGTGCCGTTAGGTATTGACGGTGTAGACGCAGCCCACCGCTTGGCTGATATAGAGCGCACTAATGTGAGCCCACAAGCTTGGCGCGAGCTGATCAAACAACCTGATGTAGTGCTGCTAGACAACCGCAACAGCTTTGAATACCGCTTGGGTAAATTTGATGGTGCCATCGACCCTGGTGTGGTCAACTTTAGAGACTTTCCAGAGTACGTGAAAGCACACGCACTACAGTGGAAAGCTGAGAATAAAAAAGTAGCCATGTACTGTACTGGCGGCATACGCTGCGAAAAAAGCAGCGTGTGGATGCAAGACCTGGGGCTAGATGTGTACCAGCTCGA
>JANOSN010000649.1:0-1380 GCA_031415895.1 Polaromonas sp.
TTGGGAGCTGATTACTGCGGGTGATATTGCCGAATGCAATCCATTACGCCCAACATCAGATTCGTATGCTTATAAAACTGGTCAGCTAGTAAAGCGCTTGTTAATCGCTGCGGGTACTAACTCCAATGTGCTGACCTTGGGCGACAACGCTTATTTTTTAGGCCAAACCATTGGCTACACGGCGTGTTATGCAAAAACCTGGGGTGATTTTGTAGATAAAACTTTCACTATCCCAGGTAACCATGACTACGAAAATAATGGCGAAAATAATTACTTCGACTATTTTGGCCCCAAGGCATCACCAGGCCCCAGCTTTGGCCCAGATCGAACTGGCTACTATCGGTTAGACCAAAATGGTTGGACTGTATTCGCCTTGAACAGCAATATAGATGCTACCGCTGCATCGCCCCAAGGCCAGTGGCTCAAAGCGCAATTGGCAACCGCCAAGCCTTGTGTAGCAGCGGCTTGGCACCATTCGATGTTCTCGTCGGTTGCGCGCCGTGGAAATACCAAGATGATTGAGCTGTACGACATGCTGGACAAAGCTAACGCAGATATTGTGCTGCAAAGCCATGAGCACCAATACGAGCGTTTTGCGCCTCTCACATCTGCTGGCACAGTGGTAGCAGGCGCCGGCATACGATCTTTTGTCGTGGGCACAGGCGGGGCTAATGTGTATGGTTTTTCGGGCGCAGTGACCGGCAGCGAAAAGCAAATTGAGACCTATGGCGTGATGCAACTGACTTTAAGCGAAGGCAAGGGCGCATGGCGTTATTTTGATATTTACGACAGCGTACTAGACCAAGGCGCGTTTGACTGCAAAAAGAAGTCTTAAGCACTATGCTCTGATGCATCGGTTGTTCAATTGGCCTTGCTAGGCCACAGTCTGAGACAATACAGCCCATGAGCGCTGTATTGTCCCCCCCCACCCCCACCCATATCCCCAAAGTCGGCTTCGTCAGCCTAGGCTGCCCCAAGGCGCTGACCGACTCAGAGCTGATCCTCACGCAGCTGAGCGCTGAGGGCTACCAAACGTCTAAAACCTTTGAGGGCGCAGACCTTGTCATCGTCAACACCTGCGGCTTTATTGACGACGCGGTGAAAGAAAGCCTAGACACCATTGGCGAGGCGCTGGCGATTAACGGCAAAGTCATTGTCACTGGCTGCCTGGGTGCTAAAACCGTAGACGGCGGAGCTGATACCAGCGGCGGCAAGACCGATGAAAACCTGGTGCGCAAAATGCACCCCAGCGTGCTGGCGGTGACTGGCCCTCACGCCACGCAAGAGGTGATGGACGCGGTGCACTTGCACCTGCCCAAGCCGCATGACCCGTTTGTTGACCTGGTTCCAGCTTATGGCATCAAGCTCACGCCCAAGCAT
>JANOSN010000650.1:0-1749 GCA_031415895.1 Polaromonas sp.
GCGCCAGAGCGGTGGACGTTACCTTACCTGACGGCACGGTCACCACTTTAGACAATGGCCAGCATATTTTGATCGGTGCCTACAGCGCCACCTTGCAACTGATGCGCGAGATAGGCATGGACACCGCCGCTGCGCTGCAGCGCATACCGCTGACGCTGCGCTACCCCGACGGTAGCGGTTTGGTGTTGCCCGACTGGCGCAAGCCGTGGTTTGCAGGTGTGGATGTTGCAGCAGGCATTGTGCAGGCCAAGGGCTGGGGCTGGGGCGATAAATTGTCGCTGCTGCGTGCGGCCGATGCGTGGCGGCGCGTGCGCTTTGTGTGCCCAGCACACTACAGCGTGGCCCAGTTGTGCCGTGGACTATCGCAGCGCGTGATGGCTGACATGATTGAGCCGCTGGTGGTATCTGCGCTTAACACGCCTGCCGACCGCGCCAGCGGTAGCGTGTTTTTACGCGTGATGCGTGATGCATTATTTGCGCCAAGCGCGGGGGATGTAGCTGGATCCAACATGCTGCTGCCACGCCAAGACTTAAGTACCCTATTTCCGCAGGCTGCGGCGACTTGGTTGCAAAAAAACGGCTGCACTGTGCTGCCAGCGCAGCGTATCACTGATTTATCCATGCTATCGAAACCAGAGCTGCTTAAGCAATGGATACTTGGACTACAGGCCAATAACACTGGTAATTCTGACTCTACAGGCACTTTAGACCCTGCATGGCGGCCTGATGCCACCATCATCGCCACACCTGCTACAGAGGCAGCCCGTTTGGTAGGCACAGTAGCCGCTAGCAATGCCGCCGCGCAGGCTGCAGCACAGGCCTGGGCCACCAGTGCCCAAGCTTTGCAGTTTGAGGCTATTACCACCGTCTATGCCCACAGCAGCGCAGCGCAGCTGCCGCACACTGTGATGGCTTTGCACAGCAACACACAACAACCTGCACAGTTTGTATTTGACCGTGGCTCGCTGACTGGCCAGCCCGGCGTGCTGGCCTTTGTGGTCAGCGCCAGCAACGGCGACGCTGCTACCTTAGAGCAGCAAGTCATCGCGCAAGGCAAAGCGCAGCTAGGTTTGGCTGACTTGCAGCCGATTAAAACCATTGTAGAAAAACGCGCCACCTTTGCCTGCACACCCGGCCTGCAACGCCCTGCTATGCACAGTGCACCCGGCTTGATAGCCTGCGGCGATTATGTAGATGGGCCCTACCCTGCAACGCTAGAGGGCGCGGTGCTCAGCGGCTTGGCGGCTGCACAGGCGCTGTAGGCTACACGCTCTTGAGTGGGTAGTTGATGCAATAAAATTGCTATTTATTTAATAGCTAGAGAATCAATAAATACTTGGACTACTGGCCAATTTGACTGGTTTTTTTACTTTTTAACCTTAGCGGCGGTCTTCTTGGCCTCTGGCTTACTGGCATCTGGCTTGGGGCTGTCGCCAATCACGCTTTTAACGGGGCACACTTTAAAAACGGGGCATTTTTGGCAACCAACAGCAATGGCAATAGGGCATAGGGTCATGGCGAATCCTTCGGATATGGCTTAAAAGCGCGAGTATGCGCTTTAGCTGCGGTAAATGCCACCATCGTCACAATTTAGCCGCGCCAGCGTGCCACCACGGTGCCTAACGCCAAGGCCATCAACGTACCCATCAGTACACCTAACTTAGCTGCGCTGGCAGCGGCCGAGCCTGCGTCAAATGCCAAAGTAGCCATAAACAACGCCATGGTAAAACCAATGCCGCAAAAGCAAGC
>JANOSN010000651.1:0-17380 GCA_031415895.1 Polaromonas sp.
GGCTAGGCTATGACCATTACAGGCCATGGATTAATTTTCACTCCGAAGCACTTAGCTTTGCTGGTTTCACACTGCTTATTACGGCTGTTCTAAGTAGCAGGCTTTCAGTATGTGCGCCTAAGCATGCAGCTATCGCTTGCAGCGCGTTAGCTGTGCTCATCTGGCTACAGTACGCCCTAGGCTTGGTATCTTTTGGTGGTGACGCATTAGTGTCGAGTGTTTTCATAGCGGGTTTATTCGTTGCTATGACTGTCGGTTTTACGATATCCCAAGACGAAGCTTTCAAGGCTAATTGGTTGTTGGCCTACCTGCATGCCGTTTGGATAGCCGCCTTGGCGTCAGCGTTTATAGGTCTAATGCAGTGGTTTGGCGTGGAGGCGTCGTGGGGAATGTATGTTGTGCAAAGTGATATCGGCAGCCGCGCCATGGGTAATATGGGGCAAGCCAATCAACTGGGCACTTTACTTTTGATGGGCCTGGCTGCACTAGCCTATGTACAACGGGCCCAGCCCATGCACCGCGTAGCCTTGGGCGCAGTCGTCGTAGTTATTACGATGGCGTTGGTACTGGCACAATCTCGCGCCGCGATGCTCAGTGCCATATTGATCATGGGGTTTGTCTTTTGGAAACAACGCGCGCCCACAAAGACCTTGCCCACTGGCTGGATAGCGTTATGGTTTGTTGGCTTTTTAATTGCCACGGCATTACTGCCCACGGTAGCCCAAGCTTTGTTGATTGACGGGCCGCGCAGTATGGCTGTGAATGCGTCAGAGTTGCGCATTGTGATGTGGAAACAAATGGTGCACGCACTGCTTGAATCGCCCTGGTTTGGCTACGGTTGGAACTACACACCTGCGGCGCAAAGAGTGGGAGCTTTGGCGCATCCGGTTGAATTTACCTTTAACTATGCACACAACATAGTGCTGGACGTTCTGGTGTGGTGCGGGCTACCTGTTGGGATATTGATTATTGGGGTGGCTGGCTATTGGGTACTGCACCGTGTGATAAAAATGACAGATGAGCGTGCGCTGTACGCTATGGCGGGGTTGATCCCGATATTGGTTCATAGCTTAGTAGAGTACCCATTTGCCTATGCCTATTTTCTACTGGCAGCGGGGCTGCTGATTGGCGTGATCGAGCGGCATGCAGTGGCATGCAAAACTATTGAGTTACGCAAAATACCTATGTGGATTGCCATGGCGATGTGGGTGCCAATGGCAGGTTATCTGGTGTATGAGTATTTGTTAATCGAAGAGGATTTTCGTGTCGTGCGGCTTGAAAGCCAACGTATTGGCACTACACCATCAGAGTACTCAGCGCCGAAGATTGTATTGCTAACCCAGTTAGGCACTATGCTGGATGCAGCCCGCATCTATCCAGCACCTGATATGCCAGCCCACGATATAGAGAAACTTAAGAAAGTTTCCAAGCGCTTTAGCTACAGCGCGCTGAATAACCGGTACGTTACGGCATTAGCATTGAATGGCCAAGTTGAAGAGGCAAAAAAAGAATTGGTAGTCATCAAAGCGATGTATGGTGCTAGCCAATATAACGCCTTCATGCAAGTGCTGCGCGAGCAACGACACACTAAATACCCTGTGCTTGTAAAGCTGGTTGATTAGTCAGACGGATTTGGCCTGGTGATGAGTCAGTTGATTAACACAGACCCATGGATTAGCCTGCATCGCATTTAGGTAGACTAGGGCTATGTTGCCTTTGCGAAATCTATTATTCATTGCGTGTATTGCATTGCCTTGGCTTAGCCCATTGACCGCTGGCCCATCTGCAGCGGTCATTCCCTGGTTAGTGACATTAAGCTGTGTTGCTAGTCTATTAATGTTGCCCAACACGGTGAATTGGCGTCCTCTGCCGCAGGGATTTAACTGGTTTTTTGGAATTTTTACGCTGTGTTTTATGGCCCTTGGCGTTAGGTCTAACCTCAGCATAGAGTCTGTGGCTACTATGATCACTTGGGTCTGTGTATTCCTGCTGTCGTGCTTCGGGGCAAAATTTCTTAAAGACACTATACGGTTAAATACCTTCGCCAAATTGTGGCTCGTCTTGGCCTTAGTTAGCTGCGTGTTAGCGGCTGTGCAGTATCTGTCGCTTGAGCACTGGCTGGCACCTTGGGTCAGCCAATCTAGCGATGGCGTTGCTTACGCCAACTTACGTCAGCGCAATCAGTTCGCTACGCTTTGTGGCATAGGTCTATTGTCTTTGCTGCTGATTTGCTCAGTCTCGTCTAGCCGGGCGGCAATGCAGCCCATGTCATCTGCGGGCACTGTGTTTAACAAAACTGCCAAAAAATGGTCATGGTTTGCAGTCGCGGTACTGGCGGTGGGAAATAGCCTGAGTAGCTCGCGTACAGGCGCAGTGCAATGGGTTTTGATCGTTGCTGCAGTTGTGTGCTGGCGCAGCAGTTTACGTGCTGATGTGCGACGCTTAGCTTATGGTGGATTGGCCATCTATGGATTGGCAGTCGCCGCCATGCCGTGGTTCGCCCAATGGGTAGGTAACAGCAGTACAGGCCTATTGGGCCGTGCGCAAGAGATGGCGACTAGCGGAGGTGGGCGTATGACGCTCTACAGCAATGTGATTGACCTGATTGCGATGAAGCCTTGGTTGGGCTGGGGCTGGCGTGAGCTGGCGTATGCGCACTACAGCACGCATTTTGATGTGCGGTTTATGGAGCTGGTGGACAATGCGCATAACTTGCCGTTGCATTTGGCGGTGGAGCTGGGGGTGCCGTTTGCGGTGCTGTTTTGTGGGGCTGTGTTGTGGTGGGTGGTGCGCAATGCGCCTTGGCGCGAGACTGACCCTACGCGCCAGCTGGCGTGGGGCATACTGATGCTGATTGGGGTGCACAGCATGGTGGAGTACCCGCTGTGGTATGGCCCGTTCTTAATGACGCTTGGATTATGCTTGGGATTGCTGCAGAGGCCGAAAAAGGAGCCAAATAGTGCTGTAGTCCAAGTATTTATTACTCCATTAGCTATTAAATTTATAGCAATAGCCTTGCTGTGCATTACCGCCTATTTAGCGTTTGACTACCACCGAGTTAGCCAAATTTACCTGAGCGAGGAAGACCGTAGTGCGCTGTACCGTGACGACGTGATGGGTGCAGCCAAGCGCAGTGTGGTGTTTAAAAAACATGCGCAGTTTGCTGAGCTGGTCACCACACCAGTCACACCGCAAACCGCACCGCATGTCTTGGAGCTGGCACTTAAGCTGATCCACTTCTCACCTGAGCCTCGGGTGATTGAGCCTTTGATTGAATCTGCCACCATGCTGCACTTTGACGATATCGCCATGTTCCACCTAGAGCGCTACAAGGCTATGTACCCTAAGGACTACGCTGCCTGGTCGGCCATAAAAAAGTAAGCTGCTGTGCACTAACACCGTTTCCACCATTTCTACCGTTCGCCCTGAACTTGTCGAAGGGCATGCGAGGGCTTCGACAAGCTCAGCCTGAACGGATTTCAAGCTCAGCCCGAACGGTTTTACTCTATCCGTAAAGTACTGGGCTTAAGCGGGTCAAGGCTGGGCAGCGTGAGCGCCACAGACAATCCTCGCTGTTGCAAACCGGGTGACAGGCTCACGTCGCCGCCGTGCAGCGCCAATACGCGCTTGACAATCGCCAGGCCTAGCCCGCTGCCTTGTTGCTCGGTGCCAGGGATACGAAAAAATCTTTCAAACACCCGGCTGTGCCATTGCGGGGCTATACCCTCGCCGCTGTCCATAATGCGCAAGTGCAGTTTGTCGGCGCCAGTTTTTTCAATATACACACTGATCTGCCCGCCCTGAGGGGTGTAGCGAATGGCGTTATCCAGCACATTGTCTACGGCGGACATAAAGCTTTCTTTGTCGATCTGTACCCAGCTGTCATGTGGGGCGTGCAGTTCAATGTCAATATTTTTTCGCGCAGCTAGCACCATGAGCGTTGCGATGCGCTCTTGCACAAATGCTGTGAGGTTGATTTTTTCAAACTGCGGTGTGTAGGTATCCACACTGACTTTGGCTGTCAACAGTAATTTTTGTATCAAGCCGGCCGCACGCTCTATGCCCAGGTTCAGTTCGTCGACTGCATTGCTTTTCTCCAATGCGCTGGTGGCATGCTCCAGAATATGAGCCTGGGCCTGAACTACGGCCAAGGGTGTTCGCAGCTCATGCGCAGCGTCGGCTAAAAAATGGCGCTCGCGGCGCAGGGTGTCATCTAGTTTTTGAAGCAAGGTGTTGATTTCGTTGACTACCGGCTTGATTTCGATGTAGTTTATGGTGCTGGCCAAAGGCTGCATATCGTTGGGGTTGCGCTGCGCAATGGTGTGGGCTAGCTCGCTGACGGGTTTTAAGCCTCGGCGCACAATCAAATAGGTCACCAGTGTGGCCAGCGGTAAAAACCACAATGTGGGCCATAAGATGTAGGTTTTTACCAATTCAATGATCTCGCTATCTGCTGAGGCTGTTGTCTGTGCAATTTGAATGACCAAGTTTTGCTCTAAGTCACGCAAAACGGCACCACGCCATTCTTGCCCATCGCTGCTAAAACTCATCGTGCTCTGGCCTGAGCCCAAGGGGAAATTGGCGGGATACCCTGTAGAACGGTATAGCTCCTGGTTTTGCAGCGTACTGACTCTGAGTCCAAATATTGTCGCAAGAAGCCCAGCGACCTGATTCTTCTTGTAAAGTGCTGCAGATTCTCCAGCTATGAGATCAACCGAAGCTAGAATTGCGACAACTTCTTGTTGGTTTGAAGCTTGCTGTTTAAGCGTACTAGCTATGGCCTGTGCGCTGATCATGAGACTTTTATCAAGCTCTCCATCGCCTTGTTTTTTAAATTGCCACAGCAAATTGCCTGTTGCCATCAGGCAAAAGCCCACCACAGCCACCATTTGGCCAATTAGCAGGCGGCGCAGCAGAGACGGATTGCGCAAGTTCATAGGGCCTCCTCCAGTAAATAGCCGACACCCCGGATGGTTTTAATGCGGTTTGCACCAAGTTTTTTTCTCAAATGGTGCACGTGCACTTCAAGTGCATTACTTTCTATTTCTGTATCGTTTTTAAATATGGCTTGTTCCAGCTTCGCACGGGTTACGTAGCGGCCCGCCTGACGGGCTAGCTCCATCAGCAAATCATATTCACGCACTGATAAATCCAAGGTGACATTACCTAGGCTGACTTTATGTTTAGCAGGCTCAATGCACAGCGTGCCTATGCGCCATACTTTGTCTGAAAAGCCTGAGCTTCTGCGGATCACCGCACGCAGCCGCGATATCAGCTCGGGCACAGCAAACGGTTTGGGCAGATAGTCATCAGCGCCCATGTCCAGGCCTTTGATGCGGTCTTCCAGCGCGTCGCGCGCTGTGAGCATGATGACCGGAATGTGCTTGCCCTCTTTGCGTAGCGACTCTAATACCTCTAAGCCTGAACCGTCTGGCAAGCCGATATCCAGTAACAAGGCGACAAACGCCTCTTCTTTCAACAGATTGTTGGCCTCTTGCACGCGCCTTACCCACACGGGCTGAAACTCGTCCTGCGACAGGGCTGATTGCAAAGCTTTGCCCAGCTGCAAATCATCTTCAAGCAATAAAACACGCATAGTTAATGGTACGAACAAGTTCGATGGTTTTCATGCCTTGAATGTAACTGAATAGGCCTTAAGCGCGGCTTAAGACTCTAAACCGTAATTTAAGTAATGCGCAAGGTAAGCTACTTGCACGCTCCGTACGATGGCACTCTTTTAACTGTACGGAGATCATGATGGTAACTAGTGCTTTTGCATTTAAATTTCAACCACGCTTAAAGTCATCGCCTGTTTATTGGATAGGAGCCATCGCGTTGATGGTTGTGGCGCGGGCTCTGCTTTTGCGCAAGATGCAGTCAAACCCAGCAGCAAAAGTACGAGTCCCTGGGAGGTGTCAGTGGGTGCAGCTATTGCGTCCTCATCAGATTACGAAGGTGGTAAAAAGACAGTGTCTGGCTTGGTACCTAATGTCAATATACGCTACAAAACCGATGGCTATGGTACCTTCGGCATTGGGGGCAAAGGGCTTGGGCTTTCATGGACAGCTATTGACACTGACGCTTATTCTTTAGGAGCATCAGTAGGGGCCAACACGGGCCGCAAAGATGACAAAGACGGCACGTTATTCAGCTCTGGCAGCAAGCGCTTGAAGGGCATGGGTGAGATTAAGTCGAGTGCGGACGTTAGCATCTTTGGCCATTACACCATGGGGGTGCCCATCATGGTGCAATTTACTAAAAACACTGGAAATGGCAAGGTAGATGCCAAAGACGGCAGCTTTAAAGGCCACGGTGGTACTGAAATAAGTTTAAGCACCGAAATCCCTATTCCGGTGACTAGCGCGATTACCTTGTCCATATCCCCGAGCCTTAACTGGGCTGATAGCAAATACATGCAGACTTATTTCGGTGTAACTGCAGCGCAGTCAGCAAAGAGTGGCTTTAAGCAATATAAGGCTGACGGTGGCATCAAAAGCGTAGCGCTATCTTTGGGTGCCAACTACCAATTTGATAAAAATTGGGCTGCTAACGTTGGGGTAACGTTCTCACAGCTTCAAGGTAACGCAGGTAAAAGCCCACTGGTGGAGCGCAAAGGGCAAACCAGCGTTTTGGCGGGGGTGAGCTACACATTTTGAAGCGAATGATGTGGGCTGAAACAATTTACGCAACCTATTTCAATAATTGATGCGTTCGCTACCCCTACTGCAGTAGGGGTAGCCCAACTTAATATTTACAGGGTTTTACGACAAATTAAATCAAACGATTGATTTAACTTGTTACACTGTTTTCATGAAAAATCCTAGAATTGACGGCGAAGAGTCGCGTCAGCGTTTGTTAGAAGCTGCTGTGCAATGCTTTGCCGAACAAGGCTTTGCCAAAACTTCTACGCGCACTATTGCAGCGCAAGCTGGTGTCAATATTGCAGCTATTAGTTATTATTTTGGCGATAAAGCGGGGCTGTACCGTGCAGCGTTCACCGAGCCGATGGGTAGCCCCGAAGACGATATTGGCTTATTTGCTGGCAAAGAGCTTTCACTTAACGATGCTTTGCACGGGCTGTACACCGGGTTTATTGAGCCGCTAAAGCAAAACATCTTGGTGCAGCAATGCATTCGCCTGCATATGCGCGAAATGGTAGAGCCTACCGGCTTGTGGGATGAGCAGATTGACCAAGGTATTAAGCCATACCAAGATGCGCTAGCGGCTGTGTTGCGTCGTCACTATGGCGTCAAAAAAATTGACGACGATATTCGTAGGCTGGTGATATCCATTGTGGCCATGGGCGTGCACATGTATGTAGGCCGCGAAATGACTTTGAAACTTCACCCCAAATTAATTACCGGGGCCAAAGCACTAGACACCATGCACGAACGCTTGGTGATGTACGCACGCGCCATGATCGACGCCGAGGGCACACGCCGCCGTCGCGCTGCGCATGCGCTATGAAAGGATCAGCAATGCAATACACACACACTTTACCGACACCAACAGCCAGATGTAAACCTGGGCTGGCATGGCGCGGCACGCGTGCAGGCAAGCTTGCCTTGTTGATGTCTGCAAGCGTATTGGCAATTGGTTGTGCTAGCACTGCAGGCTTACCCGAAGCCGGCCGCGTGCAAGCTGACAGTCAAGTTATTGCGCCTGCAGTGTGGCAGGTCACTTTGCCACACGGCGGCAGCATTAATGCCATGAGCCAATGGTGGCAGCAGTGGGATGACACCTTACTGGTAGAACTATTGGCTGCGTCGCAAAAAGAAAACGCCAGCCTAGCTGCAGCACGTACACGCATTGCACAAGCGCGTGCGGCACTCACAGGTGCGCAGGCCGCATCGCTGCCTATGGTAAATGCCCGTGCACAAGCCCTACGCGGTGTGCAAGCGCCCAAGGCACCACCTGCCAGTAGCGCTAGTGCAGGGCTAGAGGCATCTTGGGAGATTGACGTATTTGGTGGCAACCGTGCAGCCAGTAGTGCGGCGCAAACCAGGCTAGATTCTGCCGAGCTGGGCTGGCACGATGCGCGCGTAGCCGTGGCCATTGAAGTGGCAGGCGCTTACTATGATTGGCTGAGCTGTCAAACCAGTGTGGCACTAGCGCAAAGCGACGCAACGTCGCGCAGTGAGACAGCACGTTTGGCCGAGTTGACTGCCAAAGCGGGCCTGAATGCACCGGCCAATGCCGCATTAGCCCGCGCCAGTGCAGCAGACGCTGCTAACAGCCTACGCGCAGCGCAGGCGCAGTGCGAAGTAAAAATCAAGTCGCTGGTCGCATTAACTGCGTTACCAGAGCCTTCGCTGCGTGAAAAGCTCATCGCTAACATCAGCGTGGCGCAAAAAATCACAGCGCAAAAAACCTTATTCACTATCAACTCAGTACCCGCGCAAGTGTTGGCTCAACGCCCAGATATTGCTGCTGCACAGCGTGATGTAGCTGCTGCTAGCGCTGATGCACGTGCCGCCGATGCGCGCCGCCTACCCATGCTGACGCTTAACGGCTCCATTGCAGGCGCCACGATTCGTCAGGGCGGCCAAAGCACCGAAGGCATTACTTGGTCTTTAGGGCCTATTGCTTTAAGCGTGCCGCTGCTGGACGGTGGCCGCAATGCTGCCAACGCTAAAGCTGCCGTGGTGGCCTACGATGAAGCGGTAGTTAACCTACGCGCCAAAGCGCGCAATGCGGTGCGCGAAGTAGAAGAGGCGCTAGTTAATTTAGACAGCACAGCGCAACGCAGTGCCGACGTGCAAACGGCAGCCAGCGGCTACAGAGCATCGCTAGACGCTACGCAAGCGCGCTACAAAGCCGGTTTGGCTAGTTTAGTAGAGCTGGAAGACGCCCGGCGCACCTCAGTGCAGGCACGGCAAAGCCAACTGACACTTGACCGTGAACGCATTGCCGCTTGGGTTAGCTTATACCGCGCAGCTGGTGGTGGGTGGACCAGCCAAAGCATCACACCTACACAGCCTTAATACTTGGCTTTAATCTATAGACCAACACTTTATCTCTCGGAGTTCGTATGAAATTTATCGTTCCATTTAAACTAAACGCTATGCATTTAATAGCTATTTGTGTAGTGTTTACTGGGACTGTTGCACTATTTGCTTCACAAACTTGGGCGCAAGATGGCAAAAAACCTGGCGCTCAACCCGCCGCGGCAAAAGCTGCACTCAGCGTGAACGCCGTCAGTCCTGGCAACAGCACACTGGGCTTGCAACTGCTAGCTAACGGCAACGTAGCAGCATGGCAAGAGGCCATTATTGGCGCTGAGGTTAATGGCCTCAAGCTCACTGAAGTGCGGGTGAATGTAGGTGACGCTGTCAAAAAAGGCCAAGTACTGGCCACTTTCAGCGCCGATGGTGCACGTGCAGACGTACTACAGGCGCAGGCATCGCTTGCTGAAGCACAAGCCACCCTAGCCGAAGCAGCAGCCAATGCCGCACGCGCGCGCAGCTTGCAAGATACTGGTGCGTTGAGCGCGCAGCAAATAGCACAATTTACTACAGCAGAAACTACCGCCAAAGCGCGCGTAGAAGCCGCACGTGCTGTGCAAACCAACGCCCAAGTGCGTTTAAAAAATGGCCAATTGACAGCACCAGACAATGGCGTGATCTCAGCACGCTTGGCTACCGTAGGTTCGGTGGTGGGGGCCGGGTCTGAGCTTTTTCGCATGATCCGCCAAGGCCGTCTTGAGTGGCGCGCTGAGGTTACCAGCACCGAGGTATCACGCATCAAGCCCGGCACGACTGTTAGCGTTACCGCCGCTAGCGGCGCACAAGTACAAGGCAAGGTGCGTTTGATTGCCCCCACGGTAGATGCACAGACACGCAATGCATTGGTGTACGTTGATTTGCCGCAACACCCCGACGTGAAAGCTGGTATGTTTGCCAAAGGTGAGTTTGCTTTGGGCAGCTCAAATGCGCTGACCTTGCCGCAGCAAGCGCTGGTGCTAAGAGATGGCTTTACCTACGCTATGCGAATTGAGGCTGCCAACAAGATCAGCCAGGTCAAGCTGCAAACAGGTAGGCGTGTGGGCGATGCAGTAGAAATTGTGCAGGGCGCTAAAAGCAGTGACAGGTTTGTAGCCAGTGGAGCGGCTTTTTTAGCGGATGGTGATACGGTCAAAGTAATCGCAACACCTGCTGCCGCTAAGGCAGCTGCCCCCGCCGTAGCTGTCAGTGCAGCCCAATAAATTCAAGCAAGGAGTTAGCCATGAACGTTTCTGCTTGGTGCATCCGCAACCCAATTGCGTCGATTATGTTTTTTGTGATGCTGTGTTTTGCTGGCACCTTAGGCTACCAAAACATGAAGGTGCAAAACTTTCCGGATTTGGATGTGCCCAACATCGTAATCTCTGCCAGCCTGCCCGGTGGTTCGCCGTCACAGCTTGAGACCGAGGTGGCACGCAAAATTGAAAACTCAATTGCTTCGCTAGAGGGTTTAAAAAACATCTACACCAAGGTACAAGATGGTGTGGTGACCATCACGGCTGAATTTCGTATTGAAAAGTCAACGCAAGAAGCGCTGGACGAAACGCGCTCTGCCGTGCAACAGGTACGTGCTGACTTGCCTGCTGACCTGCGCGACCCAATTGTCAGCAAAATCAATATTTCTGGCGGCCCCGTGTTGGCCTACACCATTCGTATTCCGTCCATGGACGACGAGGCGCTATCTTGGTACGTTGACGATGTGCTAACGCGCCGTTTGTTGGCCGTCAAAGGCGTGGGGTCAGTCAGCCGTGTAGGCGGTGTGAACCGTGAAGTACGCATTACCCTAGACAGCGCAAAGATGCAATCGTTAGGTGTCAGCGCAGCAGCAGTATCACGCCAGCTGCGCGATGTGCAAATGGAAACCGCCGGTGGGCGTACTAACCTAGGCACCAGCGAGCAACCTGTGCGCACGCTGGCCACCGTCAAATCTGCCGCTGAGATTGCAGCGATAGAGCTGTCGCTGGACAACACGGGCCGCAAAATTCGACTTGATCAAATTGCGCAGGTCACCGACACGATAGCCGAGCCACGCTCTAGCGCGTTGCTCAACGGTGTACCTGTAGTAGGGTTTGAAATAGCCCGTAGCAAAGGCGCTAGCGAGGTAGAAGCAGGCCGTGGGGTGCGCGCAGTACTAAAAGAACTCCAGCTTACACGACCAGATATGCAACTTACCGAGGCCTTTGACTTTGTGACACCGGTAGAAGAAGAGTACAAGGCCTCACTCACCTTGTTAATTGAAGGCGCCTTGCTGGCTGTGCTGGTGGTGTGGCTGTTTTTGCGGGATTTGCGTGCTACGTTCATATCGGCTGTAGCGTTGCCGCTGTCGGTAATTCCAGCATTTATTGGCATGAACTACCTAGGTTTTTCCATTAACGTGGTGACACTGCTGGCCTTATCGCTGGTGATCGGTATTTTGGTAGACGACGCGATTGTGGAGGTAGAAAACATCGTGCGCCACCTGCGCATGGGCAAAACGCCTTTCCAAGCTGCGATGGAGGCAGCCGATGAAATTGGTGTGGCAGTAATCGCCATTACCTTCACCTTGATTGCGGTGTTTTTGCCCACCGCGTTTATGAGCGGTATTGTGGGCAAATTCTTTAAGCAATTTGGCTGGACGGCCGCTTTGGCCGTGTTTGCGTCGTTGGTGGTGGCACGCATGCTCACTCCGATGATGGCGGCTTACCTGCTCAAACCCATCACTAGCAGCCATGTAGAAAAGGATGGCGCACTAATGAATTGGTACATGCGTGCTAGCCGTTGGTGTTTGCAACACCGCCTGATCACTGTGTTGGCGGCTTTGGCGTTTTTTGCAGGCTCGATCATGTTGATTCCGCAGCTACCCAAAGGATTTATACCGCCTGATGACAACTCACAAACTCAAGTCAACATCGAACTACCGCCAGGCACCAAGTTAGCTGAAACGGCAGCAGTAGCCGAGGCCGCACGCCTGTTAGTTGGCAAAGTAGCGCACGTGAAATCTATCTACACCACCATTGGCGGTGGTGCGGCGGGTTCTGACCCATTTGCATCAGGCGGCGCTGCTGAAACCCGCAAGGCAACCTTGACGGTGCTGCTGGCCGAACGCGGCACACGGCCGCGCAAGCAGGGCATTGAAAACGATATCCGCAAAGCCCTAGAAGACTTGCCAGGTGTGCGCAGCAAAGTTGGCTTGGGCGCCTCAGGTGAAAAATACATACTGGCTTTAACGGGTGAAGATCCCGTAGCGCTAGCTGCAGCTGCAACATCGGTTGAGAAGGCGCTGCGCACTATTCCTGGCCTGGGCTCTGTAGCATCCAGTGCCTCGCTGGTGCGACCAGAACTGACCGTACGGCCTGATTTTGCGCGCATGGCCGATTTAGGTGTCACCAGCACCGCTATCGGCGAGACGCTTCGCATCGCCACTGTGGGTGACTACGATGCGTCGCTGCCCAAGCTTAACCTTGCGCAGCGACAAGTACCAATTGTGGTGCGTTTGTCAGACGATGCACGCAATGACATCAGCGCACTAGAGCGGTTGATGGTGACCGGCACCCGTGGCCCGGTGATGCTAAGCCAAGTGGCTACGATTGAAATGTCAGGCGGGCCTGCGGTGATTGATCGTTTTAACCGTGCGCGCAATGTGCAGTTTGAAGTCGAGTTGTCAGGCCTGCCGCTGGGTGATGTGACAGTTGCCGTTGACAACTTAGATGCTATCAAAAATCTGCCTGCGGGTGTAAAGCAAGTCACCATTGGTGACGCTGAGGTGATGGGCGAATTATTTGCCAGCTTTGGCCTGGCCATGCTGACTGCCGTGCTGTGCATTTACATTGTGTTGGTACTGTTGTTCAAGGACTTCTTGCATCCCATGACGATTTTGGCAGCACTGCCGCTGTCTTTGGGTGGTGCATTTGTAGGGTTACTGATTGCAGATAAAAGCTTTTCTATGCCGTCATTGATTGGCTTGATTATGCTGATGGGTATTGCTACTAAAAACTCTATATTGCTTGTGGAATATGCTATTGAAGCGCGCCGTGGCAGGCCAGCTACTGAAACGCAACCCGCTGTTGCGCCCATGAGCCGCCTGGACGCGCTGCTAGATGCCTGCCACAAGCGAGTGCGCCCCATTGTGATGACCACCATTGCCATGGGTGCGGGCATGTTGCCGATTGCAATGAGTTGGGGCGATGCCGATGGTAGCTTTAGGTCGCCGATGGGTGTGGCTGTGATTGGTGGCCTGATCACCTCAACTTTACTAAGTCTGTTGGTGATACCTGCCGTCTATACCTTTGTGGATGATTTTGAATCCTTCTGCGCTAAATGGTGGCGCAAATTAACGGGCACATCGCAAACGCAACCAACCGAAGCTGATGAGCAGAGTTTTTTTGCCAAGCTGCGTAGAAAAATGACCCGCACTTAGCTTGGACATCAGACATAAAAATCCCCGCAGAAGCGGGGATTTTTATGTGCACTGGCAGTGCGATGTGCTGGGTATTAGCTTTTCAATGCTGATAAATATTCAGCCTGCGAAATACTGCCGTCTTTGTCAGCGTCGATTTGGTCAAAACGTTGGGCAATCGCAGGCAAGTTTTCTGCTTCTTCCTTGCTTAGCTTGCCGTCTGCATTTTTGTCGGCACGTGCAAAAGCTTCCATGTATTTTGCAGTGTCGGGGCTGGCAGCAGCGGGGCCAGCTGGGGCAGCAGGTGCGGGCTGGCTTGGTGCAGTCATTTGGGCATGGGCCATAGGCATATACATGGCGGCTGCAGAAATAATGGCGATGCTCATGGTGTTGAATTTGCTGGTGTCGATGGAGTAGCGTTTTCTTAATTTCATTCAGTAGCTCCTTAAGCTGTTAAAGAAGCCTTTATTGAACCCGTTAAGTGCATGCTCAGCCAGCACTTTTGCCATGTGTTGTCGCTGTCACACTTATCTGCGTTAAAGATACATGGACAGCATGGTTTTTACAAACAATTTCGGCATTAGTCCAAGTATTTATTGCTCTATTAGCTATTAAATTTATAGCATATAGGCGTTGGCCATAAAGCCCTGTAAGTGTCAAACGCGTTGCGAAGACACGATTTCATGTACCAGTTGCAATTTAGCGACTGCAGGATATGGCAACACAAACGGATAAAAGTCTCGCTCGCCCATGCTGGCTGAAAGCTCATTAAGCACAGCCGTGATGCGCAGCCAGTTATTGACAAAATCGAGATAACTTTGCGCGCCTGGCAGGCGAGGGTTCCACAGTGCATCTAAGGTATACGGCATGCGGTCCATATCAATATCACTGGCCTCAAAGCCAAAGCCCGCTGCGGTGTCCATACCATCGCGCATGTGCAGGTAATGCGCCCAAGTTTCTGCCCAGTCCTCCCATGGGTGAGACGAGGCATAGGCACTTACGTAGCGCTGCGCCCAGTCGAACGGAGCACCTATTTGGTAGTGGCGATCCAACGACTGGGCGTAGTCTGCACGCTCATCACCAAACAACTGTCTAAAGGGCTCAAGCCAAGACGTTTTGGCTACCAGCCTGTCCCAGTAATAGTGGGCTACCTCGTGGCGCAGATGACCCAGCAAAGTACGGTAGGGCTCGCGCAAGCTCTCGCGGATGCGTTCGCGCTCAGCATCGTCTGCCTCCATAGCGTCCAGAGTAATCAAACCGTGCGCATGGCCCGTAGTGACCGGGTCTTGCCCAGGCATGCTGCGCAAAAAAGCAAAGGCCATACCCGCTTTCGCGTCTTGCCAAGGTGACAGTGCTAAGGTAGTCACAGGTAGGCCTAGGCCCAGTAGCTGGCTCACCAAGCGCCGTTTAGCTACTTCAATGCGCTGCCACAGCACTTGATTCTCGGGCAGTGACTGGTCAGGAATAGTACGGTTCAGGCTACAGGCAATGCACAGGCCGTTGTCATTATTCGCTAGTTGCACATCCACGGGGCGCAGCCAATTGCATGCTGCTGCGGTATGAAAATTAGCGCAGCGGTGATAGCGCTTGCCTGTACCCGCAGACCCCCCTTCGCTGTCGATGGTCCATTGGTCATCGCGCTCAGTGGCGTGCAAGGCCACTATTTGCGCGCGCTCGGGTTCGTAGCCTAATTGCCGGTGGCAGTTCAGGCACGCGCTATTGCGCATAAAAACTGCATTGCCACAGGTGCAGCGGTAATGGCGATGCTGCAGTGCACTCATAGCGTAGCTACAAAACTGCCCGACTTACCGCCGTGCTTCTCGAGCAAGCCAATAGTGTGCAGCACCATGCCGCGGTCAACGGCCTTGCACATATCGTAGATCGTTAGCAGCGCTACGCTGGCAGCGCAAAGTGCTTCCATCTCTACACCAGTAGGCCCGACGGTTTCTACCGTGGCGGTGCAGGTGACGCTGGGCTCGGCCCCAGGCTCGCTGCAGCTTAAGTCCACTGTGACACGGGTAATGGCCAGCGGGTGGCACAAGGGGATCAAATCGCTGGTTTTTTTGGCAGCCTGAATCCCCGCTACGCGTGCAATGCCCAATACGTCACCTTTTTTAGCACTGCCTGAGGTAATCAAGGCAAAGGTGGCGGCTTGCATCACAAAACGGCCTTGCGCTATGGCTACACGTTTAGTAGCTGGCTTGTCTGCCACGTCCACCATGTGGGCGTGGCCGGATGCGTCAAAATGTGTGAGCGGGCTGCCTGAAGCGGCCTGTGATGATGTAGCCATAGTGTGTACGAAACCTTTAACCTATTTTCTTATCATAAGCCTATGTTCAACACCGGAAACCCTTGGAAAGACAGATTTTTAGCCAGTGCGGCACATTTTGCCCTCAGTGTCGCAGTCGCCGCCTTGGCGGCAGCTTTAGTATTTGGGGTGTGGTATCCCTATCCTTACCGTGAAATATCTGGCGGCAGAGAACTATTTTTCATTATTGTGGCAGTCGATGTGGTCATGGGGCCTTTGTTAACTTTTGCAGTGTTTAACCGCAAAAAACCCATGAAAGAACTCAAGCGTGACCTGGCCATCATCGTATTGCTGCAGGTTGCGGCGTTGGGCTATGGCTTGTGGACGGTGTTTATCTCTCGCCCAGTGTATTTGGTGCACGAATACGACCGCTTTCGGGTGGTGCATGCTATTGAAGTTGACACTAGTCTGCTGGACAAAGCGCTCCCCGAGTTGCGCAGCTTACCCATCACCGGGCCCAGCACGCTATCGTTGCGCGAGTTCAAAGACGGCAAAGAAAAAGGCGACTTCACATTTGCCGCTTTGGGCGGCGTGCAACTGTCTGCACGCCCTGAGCTGTGGCAGCCCTACGAGCTAGCTGCCAAGCAAGTGATTGCAGAATCCAAGCCGCTGGCACAGCTAAAAACCCGGTTTGCTGCTCAAACCGGGCAAATTGATGAGGCAGTGCGCAGCACAGGCCGGGCTGAGGCAGCACTGCGCTACGTACCGATGGTGGGGCGAAAAACTTTTTGGACTGTGCTGGTGGACGGCACCACGGCCCAACCGTTGGCATTTTTACCTATAGATTCGTTTTGATATACGCCAAGCTCTAAAAGGCCGTTTTAGATGAAAAAACCCCCTGTAGTCCAAGTATTTACTACTCATTTAGCTATTAATTTAATAGCATTTACAGTGGCTTTTTGGGCTGCCCCGCTAGGCCATGCGCAAAGCATGCTGCCGCAGTTAGGCGATGACCAGTTGATGAGCATTGCTGCAGAACGCAAGTTGGGGCAACGCATTGCGCGAGACATTTACCGCGACCCTGATTATCTAGACGACGCGGTCCTGGGCGACTATGTGCAACGCATTTGGCAACCGCTGATGCGCGCTGCGCGCCAACGCGGCGATATCACGCCCGAGCTGCAAGAGCGTTTTGCTTGGCAGGTGATGCTGGCGCGTGACCGCAGTGTCAATGCGTTTGCATTGCCTGGCGGCTATTTGGGAGTGCACCTAGGCTTGATCGCTATGGTGGCTAATCGCGATGAATTGGCCTCGGTGCTAAGCCACGAGCTAAGCCACGTCACGCAGCGCCATATCGCGCGCATTACCAGCAAACAAAGCCAGCAGGCCCCTTGGCTGCTGGGCGCTATGATTTTGGGGGCATTGGCAGCCCGTCAAAACAGCGATATTGCTGGCGCAGTCATTACTGGCAGCCAAGCTGCTAGTGCTCAGTCGCAGCTGAATTTTTCGCGTGATATGGAACGCGAAGCCGACCGCATTGGTTACCAAATCATGCAAGATGCGCAGTTCAATACGCAAGGTTTTGTAGGCATGTTTGACAAATTAGCACAGGCCAACCGCATCAACGACAACGGCAGTTTTCCCTACCTGCGCAGCCACCCGCTGACCAGCGAACGCGTGGGCGACATGCAGTCACGCCTGCAACTGAACGCGCCAGCGCCTGCCGCAGCCGCTAACATGGACACGGCGTTAGAG
>JANOSN010000652.1:0-2625 GCA_031415895.1 Polaromonas sp.
TTTTGCCGGCTTTGGCCAGTACTGAGCGGGCTACGTCGGCCAGCACGCCGACGGCAAGTTTGAAGACGGCTTGGCCGTCCATTTTGAGGGTGGGGTCGCCTAAAATTTGGCCGCCGCTGATGTTGCCAGGCACGCACAGCACGCCGACGTGTTTGCCATCGGCATGCAGCTCGGTGGCCAGGATGCCAGGGGTGGCGCTAGCTTCTAAAACGACAGCGCCTGCGCCGTCGCCAAACAGCACGCAGGTAGTGCGGTCTTTAAAGTCCAAGATGCGGCTGAACACTTCAGCGCCCACTACCAGGGCGCACTTAGCCGCGCCGGTTTTGATCATGCTGTCGGCCACTGTCAGCGCATAGACAAAGCCGCTGCACACGGCTTGCACATCAAACGCTGGGCAGCCAGCGATGGACTTGGGTTTAACTTCAAGTAAGCCATCTGCTACATTTTTTATAGCTGCTTGAGCAGTAGATGCTTGGACTACAGCCAGTTTATGTTGCAAAATGGCCGCTACTGACGGGAAAACCATGTCGGGTGTAGACGTGGCCACGATGATCAGGTCTACATCGCTGGGCAGCTTGCCTGCGGCTTGCAGGGCGGCCAAGCAGGCTGGCAGAGCCAAGTCGCTGGCGGCTACATCGGGCGCTGCAAAGTGGCGGGCGTGGATGCCGGTGCGCTCGACGATCCAATCGTCTGAGGTTTCAATGCCATCTTTGGCCAGCTGGGCGGCTAGGTCGGCATTGGTTACGCGACGCGGGGGCAGGTAGCTGCCGGTGCCGGTAATACGCGAGTAGGGGTAGGCAGTGGTCAGGGGGGCTGGTGCGGTCATAGTGCTCTATTGTTACAGAGCCACAACCTAACCAAACGCAACCCATGAAGTACCAACAAAGTGCCTGTTATTTAGGCAGGTACTGACTTGGCCTCTTCGCTGTCTGCCATAGCCGCCAGCAAAGGGGCAGCATGGGCAATACGAGAGCGTACTTTGTCTAGTAAATTGTGGCTTGCAGCATCATAAGCCTTCTTCAAGGCATGCTCAAAAGCATAGGCATCAGCCGAGCCATGGCTTTTAAATACTAAGCCGCGCAGGCCCAGCAGGGCTGCGCCGTTGTAGCGGCGGTGGTCTACACGTGACTTAAGCGCTTTTAGCACCGGATAAGCCACGATAGCTGCAAATTTAGTGAAGATATTGCGTGAAAATTCTAGTTTTAAAAATTCTACAATCATTTTGGCTACGCCCTCGCTGCTTTTCAGCGATACATTGCCTACAAAACCATCGCACACCACCAGGTCGGTCAGGCCGGTAAAAATATCATTGCCTTCGACATTGCCATAAAAGTTTAAATCACCGCTTTTAGCAGCAGATCGCAGCAGTTCGGCTGTTTTTTTGATGATTTCGTTGCCTTTAATGGCTTCTTCGCCAATATTAAGCAAGCCTACAGATGGGTTTTCGTCATCATTGAGCACCGATACCAAGGCCGACCCCATGACCGCAAACTGAAATAAATGCTCTGCCGTGCAGTCCACATTGGCCCCCATGTCGAGCACCGTAGTGGCCGTGCCTTTGGCATTGGGCATTTGGGCGGCGATGGCGGGGCGGTCGATGCCCTCTAGCGTTTTGAGCACGTAGCGGGCTATCGCCATGAGTGCGCCAGTGTTGCCAGCAGACACTGCGGCTTGGGCGGCGCCAGATTTGACTTGCTCAATGGCCACGCGCATGGAGGAGTCTTTCTTTTTGCGCAAGGCGATTTCTAGCGGATCGTCCATGGCGACCACTTGGCTAGCCGCTACGATGCTGGCGCGCGGGTGGCTAAAGCTGGCCAGCTGGTCGGCTTGCCCCACCAGTAGCAAGCGTGCGTGCGGATGGGTGTCCAGAAAAGTACGGCACGCTGGCAAGGTAACCACTAAACCATGGTCACCACCCATGCAGTCCACAGCAATCACGGTCTCGTGCAGCGTACCAGCTGGGATATAGACATGCACTGGCGCGGTAACGGGGCTGGGGGTTTCCATAGGGGCGGCTTAGGTGGGCAAGATGGCTAAAAGACTACAAACCAAGGCGCAAAAAAACTAAAAGCCCGGTGCTACGGTGGTAGCGACGGGCTTTTGGAGTGTGCCTTGTGACTGTAGGCGGTGAGTTAAAGCTTGCAAAGTAAGTCTAAGCTCACTTTGCAAATTTTAGGCCTACGAGACCAGTTTATTCAGCGGCAGCTTTAGATTTGATCACCTGGCGGCCACGGTAAAAACCGTTAGGGCTGATATGGTGACGCAAATGGGTTTCGCCAGTGGTTGGCTCTACTGCAATGCCTGGTGTGACCAAAGCATTGTGCGAACGGTGCATGCCGCGCTTGGAAGGGGATTTTTTGTTCTGCTGAACTGCCATGGTAGGCTCCTTTTACTTCTTGCCCGCTTAGCTTTAAACAAGCCAGCAAAACCAAAAGTGATAAAAATTAGAAAATCGGTACGCAAGACATGCTGTTTATATCTAAACCGCTCTTTGCGCGTAGCCTTAGATTATAGCGCGATTTTGACGCTTTTCATAGCCCTACGCTTGGGCAAAAGCCAAGTTGGCTACAGTTTAGGGAGCCTTCTTTAAGCTGCCCAGGGCCGCGAAGGCATTGGGCTTTTGTG
>JANOSN010000653.1:0-1792 GCA_031415895.1 Polaromonas sp.
ACGCCCAGCTTGCCGCGCACCTCTACCAGCGCGCCGTCGCGTGGGGCAAAGCTGAGCAGTGTGGCCGCACGGCGAAACATGGCGCAGCGTATTTGCCCGCTAGCGTCTTTCAGGCTGAAGTAGCAGTGCCCACTGGCGGCGCGGCTAAAGCCGGTGATCTCGCCGCGCACGGTGACGGGGTTAAACCGGGCGTCTAGCGCATCAGCTATGGCGCGGCACAGGGCGCCCACGCCCCACACTCTGGGCAAGGTCGCTGACGCTCCCGTGTCGGTGCGCGGTAAGGGCGCAGAAAAATCTGCCCCACCGGGCCATGGGCTGTCTTGCATGCTGTCTGCTTCGCGCATAATCTGTGGCACACCTTTGGCTAAAAACTTTGGGTGATGACTTTGGGTAAAAATTGGAGAAATCGATTTGTTTTCTATCATACAAGCCGCAGGCTGGCCTATTTGGCCTTTGATTTTGTGTTCTATTGTGGCCATGGCGCTGGTGATTGAGCGTTTTGTCAGCCTTAAAACCGCCAAAGTCGCGCCGCCCCGCCTGCTAGACGAGGCCATTAGCGTGTCGCGCCAGGGCCTGCCCAGCCCCGATGTCATTAACCAGCTGGACGCTAATTCGCAGCTGGGCCAAGTGCTGGCCAGCGGCATGCGCGCCATGAACAGCAACCCCCGCCTGTCAGAGGACGACCTGCGCAACGCCATGGAGGGCACAGGCCGCCTGGTGGCGCACCGGCTAGAGCGTTATTTGCCAGCTATTGCCACCATAGCGTCTGCTGCGCCCCTGCTGGGCCTGCTGGGCACCGTCATTGGCATGATCGAGATTTTTGGCTCGCAAGGGGGAGGTGTGGGCGGCAGTGGTGCTAACCCTGCGCAAATGGCGCAGGGTATTTCTATTGCGCTGTACAACACGGCGTTTGGCTTGATAGTGGCCATTCCGGCGCTGATTTTTTGGCGTTACTTTAGGGCGCGGGTGGACGGCTATTTGCTCACGCTGGAACTAGCGGCTGAGCGCATGGCCAGGCACCTGATTGGCCTGCGCGGTGGACGCTAACTATGCGCATGAACTTTAAACGCGGTAACCGCGAAGAGCCCGAGATCAACCTCATCCCGTTTATCGACGTGCTGCTGGTGGTGCTGATCTTTTTAATGCTGTCCACCACCTACAGCAAGTTCACCGAAATGCAAATTAAGCTGCCCGTGGCCGACACGGATGTGCAGCGCGACTACCCCAAAGAAGTCATCGTCATTGTCAGCAGCGACGGCCGCTATAGCATTAACAAAACACCGGTTGAAGGCCGCACGGTAGACAACATTGGCGTGGCCCTGCTGGGCGCTGCCAAAGCCGGCAAAGACAGCGTGGTCATCATCAGCGCGGATGCGCTAGCGTCGCACCAAAGCGTGATAGCCGTGATGGAGGCCGCACGCCGCGTGGGGCTGAACCAAATTACGTTTGCTACGCAGTCGTCTAACGGCGCTGGCAAATAAGCCAACCACGCCGCAGAAGCCCACCATGTCTTGGCGCTCACGGCTGGCCGCACGCTTGCACCGCAGCTGGACAAAGCGGGACTGGTTAGCCATAGTGCTGTACGACGTGTCGCTGCTGTACCGCGGCCTGGTGGCACTACGCCGCTGGCTGTATGCGCGGGGTGTTTTTGAGAGCGAACGCATCAGCGTGCCAGTGGTGGTGGTGGGCAATGTGGTGGCCGGGGGCGCAGGCAAAACGCCCGTGGTGATTGAGATCGTGCGCCACTTGCAGGCGCTGGGCTGGCAGCCAGGTGTGGTGTCGCGTGGCTATG
>JANOSN010000654.1:0-12512 GCA_031415895.1 Polaromonas sp.
CAGGCACCATGGGGCTGGTGCAGGCCGAAGGCATGGCGGCGCGCTTTTGGCACAAGCTGGGTGCCTCCTTGCTAGACCGCACGATATGTTCATCGGCAGGTACTGAAGGCTTGGTGCAGACCTTGGGCGGCAAAGTTGGCATGAAGGTAGAGTTTTTTGCGCAAAGCAAACTTATCATCATTTGGGGTAGCAACAGCATCACCAGCAATTTGCATTTTTGGCGCTACGCACAAGAGGCCAAGCGCAACGGTGCCAAACTTATTTGCATTGACCCACGCAAAACCGAAACCGCTGACAAATGCCACGAGCATATTCAGCTGCTGCCCGGCACTGATGCGGCGCTGGCACTGGCCATCATGCACCAGCTGATACAACATGATTGGCTAGACCACGACTACATTACCCAGCACACGCTGGGCTGGGAGCAGCTCAAAACGCGCGCTTTGCAGTGGACGCCAGAGCGTGCAGCCCAAGTGTGCGGCGTGGGCGCAGAGCAAATTACCTCGCTAGCGCGTGACTACGGCATGAGCTTGGTGAACCAAACGCCAGCAGCCATCCGCGTGAACTACGGTATGCAGCGCGTGCGCGGCGGTGGTAATGCTACCCGCGCTATCGCCAGTCTGCCAGCGCTGATTGGCGCGTGGCGGCACCGTGCGGGCGGCCTGCTGTTGTCCAGCTCGGGTATGTTTCCGGTCAATAAAAATGCCTTGCAAAGGCCCGATTTACTGGCTGGTAAATTACTGGTCAATAAAGCACCGCGCATGATCAACATGAGCACGATTGGCAATGACCTATTGCGCCCCACGTCTGCCGAGTTTGGCCCCAAGGTGGAAGCGGTGGTGGTCTACAACAGCAACCCGGTAGCCGTGGCACCTGACTCATCCAAAGTGGTGCAAGGCTTCGCACGCGAAGACCTGTTTACCGTGGTACTTGAGCATTTTCAAACCGACACTGCCGACTATGCTGACTACATCTTGCCCGCCACCACCCAGCTAGAGCACTGGGACATTCACCTAAGCTACGGCCACACCGATGTAACACTGAATCAGCCCGCGATTGCGCCCGTAGGTCAGGCTAAAACCAACACCCAAATTTTTAGAGAGCTGGCCGCGCGCATGGGCTACACCGAAGCGTGTTTTACAGACAGTGACGAGCAGATGTGCCGCGCCGCGTTCGATGGCAAGATAGATTTCGACCAACTGCTGCGTGACGGTTTTGCACCCCTGCCCGTGCCCGATGCACCGTTTGCGCACGGCGGCTTTCCTACGCCATCGGGGAAGTGCGAATTTTTCAGCGCGCGCTTGGCGGCGCAGGGTGCCGATGGCCTGCCCGACCATGTGCCCAACTATGAGGTGGCCAGCCAATCAACGCAGTACCCGCTGGCCATGATCTCGCCCCCCGCACGCAATTTTTTGAACTCTACCTTTGTCAACGTCAAAACCCTGCGCGATATGGAAGGCGAGCCTTTGCTTGAAATGCACGCTGACGATGCTGCTTTGCGCAGTATTGACGATGGCCAAACCGTGCGCGTGTTCAACCAGCGCGGCAGCTACCACTGCAAAGTCCGCATCAGCACCCGCGCGCGGCCCGGAGTGGTCAACGGCATGGGCATATGGTGGCGCAAGCTAGGCCTGCATGGCACCAATGTGAACGAAGTCACCAGCCAGCACCTGACCGATATGGGGCGCGGCCCGGTGTTTTATGATTGCGCTGTACAAGTCGAGCTGGCTTGATGTAAACCACCACACTGAATGTGAAAAAGGCAATAGTACTCATGGCAGCAGCGGGATCTGTGTTAACGGCGGCTGCAGTGCTTATCACTGCGGTGTGTCTATCTGGCTGCGCTAATTTAGGCTACTACTGGCAAAGCGTCAGTGGCCACTTGGCAGTGGTCAACGCGGCCAAGCCAGTGCAAGACTGGCTCAGTGACGATGCGACGCCCGACACTACCAAGCGCCGCTTAGAGCTATCACAACGCATCCGTGCCTACGCATCTAGCGACCTGCTGCTGCCTGATAACGCCAGCTACCGCCGCTATGCTGACCTTAAACGCCGCTCAGTGGTGTACAACGTGGTGGCTGCGCCTGAGTTCTCGCTGACCTTGCACACTTGGTGTTTTCCGGTGGTGGGCTGCGTGGGGTATCGCGGCTATTACAACGAAGCCGATGC
Organism: Polaromonas sp.; assembly: GCA_031415895.1. Classification (GTDB taxonomy): domain Bacteria; phylum Pseudomonadota; class Gammaproteobacteria; order Burkholderiales; family Burkholderiaceae_C; genus JAAFIP01. The sequence goes on from JANOSN010000654.1 coordinate 2,170, forward strand.
CAAGCTTGAAGCTGAAGTTAAGAGGGCTGAAGGCCTAGAAGTGGATGTTTACGGCGTGCCCGCCTATTCCACCCTAGGCTACCTCAACTGGGCCGGCGGCGACCCGTTGCTGTCTACTTTTATCCACTACCCTGAGGGTGAGCTGGCGCGGTTGATCTTTCATGAGCTGTCGCACCAAGTGCTGTATGTACAAGACGACACCATGTTCAACGAGTCGTTTGCCACCGCTGTTGAGCGCATTGGCGGGCAGCAGTGGCTTACGCAAAACGCCTCTGATGCCGCGCGGGCTGAGTATGCGCAGTTTGACCAGCGGCGCAAAGACTTCAAGGCTTTGACACTGGCGACACGAAAAAAATTAACACCGATATACGCTGCAGACCAAGTAAATACTGCTCAAGCCGCTATGAAAAAAGTAGTGATGGAAGAGTTTAAACAAAACTACCAATTGCTCAAAACACAGTGGGGCGGCTTTGCAGGCTACGACGCTTGGGTGGCTAAGGCCAACAACGCCAGCTTTGGCGCACTGGCCGCCTATGACGAACTGGTGCCCCAGTTTGAAGCTTTGCATGCCAAGCAAACTGGCAGTGCAACCGAGCGTTGGCAAAAATTCTACGATGCTTGCAAGGCGCTTGCCAAACTACCCAAAGCAGAGCGTCGTGCTGCGCTGGCAGCCCATGCTGCACCATAATCAACCTTGTTATTAGTTATTTATAAACTACCGGAGACACCATGGCAGACATTCACCTGACCCGCGAGCACGACCTGGGCTTTGCCGAAGCGCGCAAAATTGCCTTTAAGTGGGCCGAACAGGTCGAAGAAAAGTTCGACATGGAATGCACGTATGAAGAAGGCAAAACCAAAGACAGCGTCAGCTTTACGCGCAGCGGCGTAGATGGCACATTGGCGGTAACCAAAGACAGCTTTGTATTGGACGCTAAGCTGGGCTTTTTGTTAGGCGCATTCAAAGACAAAATTGAAGGTGAAATTACTAAAAACTTAGATGCGCTGCTAAAGAAAAAAACTACCGCGAAGAAGAAGGTTTGAAATTAATCTCTCAAATTGTTTGCTATTAAATAAATAGCAAACTAATGAATAAATGCTTGGACTATAGGCATATTTAGTTGGTAAAAATGCTTTAAGCACTACTTACTGCGACAGTTTGCGAGATTCTTCTATTTGGTACTCAAAATACCGCTGAAAACTAAACACAATGCTGCTCATCAAACACGTGGTGCCTATCAGCAATGCGAAGACCACCGCGCCAATAGTCAGCCAATTGGTGCGGCCTGGGGCGGCTTCTTCGTCTAGGGTTGGATTGAACTTTGCATTCCACTTCTCGGGGCTCATCAGCCCGTAAATGATGGCCGTCAGCGCGCAACCAGCAATCGTAAAACCCAACAGCGGTATCAGCAGCCAGCTGTAAAAATCATCTTGACCAAACTGCTGCACGCGCTGAATGCCGTAAATCCCCAAAGCAGTGGGAATGGGCAATAGCCATCCAAGCAGGTCGCCTAAGCCGCGCAAATAAAAGCGGTGCAGGCCCAGCGGGCCGCCCACAAAGGCTAGCCACGCGGCAATCGTTTTGTTTTTAGTCATGCGGGTGATGGTACGCCAGGCCCAAGCTGCTGGGCACGGTGGGGTTGAAAAATAGCATAGTGCTGCAAGGCTTATTCGGCAGGCGTGCTGTCACCTAGACCCAGTGTTTTTTCCATCATCACAATATCGCGCCATTGGCCAAATTTCCAGCCACACGATTTGACAATACCAATTTGCGTGAAGCCGCAGGCGCGGTGCACGCCCACCGAGCCGTGATTTTCAGAATCACCAATCACTGCCATCGCTTTGCGAATACCGCCGCGCTCTAGCTGGGCAAGTAGCTCAGTGAGCAGCAGCTTGCCCAGGCCTTTGCCACCAGTGCCTTGGGCCATGTAGATAGAGTCTTCCACGCTAAACCGGTAGGCAGGGCGCGGTTTAAACCAATTGGCGTAGGCAAAGCCTTGGACCTGGCCGCTAACCTCCATCACCAGATAGGGAAGGCTTTTACCCAGTACGTCTGCGCGGCGGGCGGTCATGTCGGCCACTGTGGGCGGCTCGGTTTCAAACGTGCCAGTGCCATGCAGCACGTGGTGGGCGTAAATGACCTGTATGACGGGGATGTCGGTGTCTAGGCTGGGGCGAATCAGAGTCATAAATCTAAACTTGGGTGTGGATGGTCGATCAAGGCTATAATAGTAGGCTTTGCAGCGTGTCGCTGGCCGGGTGGCTATGTCGCGTGTCTCAAACGTTGCTAAAGAATTACACCCCACCCGAAGGAACATATTATGGTCGTCATTCGACTCTCACGCGGCGGCGCAAAAGCCCGTCCGTTTTATAACATTGTGGTCGCTGACAAGCGCACACGCCGCGACGGTAACTTTATCGAGCGTTTGGGCTTTTACAACCCTATCGCTATCGACGGCGAAGAGGGCTTGCGTATTGCACAAGACCGCTTGACCTATTGGAAAAGCGTGGGTGCACAAGCATCGCCTACCGTTGAGCGTTTGGTCGCCCAACTGGCTGCTAAAACCAAAGCAGCTTAAATTAGTACGGACACCTTGTGTCCGTGCCTGTCACCCCAACTTTAGTGCACTGACATTTTGGCCGCAATGCTGGCATGTCTAGAACCTGCAGTTTTACCTGCAGACGCTATCGAAGTAGGGCGTGTTGCTGATGCCTGGGGCATCAAAGGCTTTTTTAAAGTCATCCCCTACAGCGCCTCACCCGAGGCGCTTTTTTCGTCTAAGCGCTGGTATGTGCTGCCGCCCGAGCCACGCGCAGGCGTAGTGGTTAAAGAGCTAGCCTTCACTGGCTGCCAATTGCTAAAAATCCGCAGCGCCAAAGAACACTCCGACACTGTAGTTGTACAAGCAGATGGCGTGGACGACCGCAACACCGCCGAGCTGCTGCGCGGCGTGCGCATTTTTGTAGCGCGCTCATCGTTTCCTACGGCCGCTAAAGACGAGTTTTACTGGGTCGATTTGATGGGCTTAGCCGTAGTGAACCGCGAGGGCGTTAACCTGGGCACTGTCAAAGACCTGATCTCCACTGGCCCACAAACCGTGATGGTGATTGAAGCCGAGGTTGACGGTAAAAAGCAAGAAACACTCATCCCTTTTGTGTCGGTATATGTGGACGATGTGAGCCTGGCCGACAAACGTATCACCGTGGACTGGCAGCTGGACTACTAAAAATCCAGCCAGTGCGCAGCAACACGTTAAGATCAAACCCGCTATGCGTTTTGATGTCATCACTATCTTCCCTGAGCTGTTTGCACCCTTCATGCAAACGGGCATCAATCGCCGCGCATTTGAAGCGCAGGCCGATGGCAGCAAACTAGTGGACGTGCGCTTTACTAACCCACGCGACCATGCTGACGGCAACTACCGACGCACCGACGATCGCCCTTTTGGCGGTGGCCCGGGCATGGTGATGATGGCCGAACCACTGGCCCGCTGCATAGAGGCAATTCGCGCTAATCGCGCCGAGCCTGCGGCTACGCAGTGCCCCGCAGTATTGTTCTCGCCCATCGGCGCTATGTTAAACCACGCCCAGGTGCAGCACTGGTCAGACAGCCGAGGCGCTATTTTGATTTGTGGCCGCTACGAGGGGCTAGACCAGCGCTTTATCGACCAGTTCGTCACCCAGCAAATCAGCTTGGGTGATTTTGTATTGTCAGGTGGTGAAGTCGCTGCAGTAGCTTTACTAGACGCCATAGCCCGCTTGCAGCCCGGTGTGCTGGGCGATGCCGACAGCCACGCCCAAGATAGTTTTAACCCCGCTGTGGGTGGCCTGCTGGACTGTGGCCACTACACCCGCCCCGAGGTATGGCGCGGGCACAGTGTGCCGCCAGTGTTACTGTCTGGCAACCACGCGCACATCGAGCGTTGGCGCACTGAGCAGCGGCAAGCGCTTACCCAGCAGTTGCGGCCCGATTTGTTGCCTAAACTCAACACCTAATAAGCGCTCTGGCGCAGCCAGCAATCTAGCCAATCGCATTTAGCGTGTAAAAGTTGCGCAAATGCAGCACTGCGACCAAGCGGGTTTTATAACCTAGTGCTAGACTGATCGTTAAGTAACACAATCCGTATATTTTTCTACTAGCTTTCTTACCCCATGACCCGCTTATACCCATCACCCACTGCAACGGCCACATTGCGCACGAAGACCGCGCTGACTGCTATCGCTGGGCTGGTCTTGGCTGCTGGAGTAACAACTGCATCGGCGCAAATGCGCCCTCAAACCTCCACCCTTAAGCTGGGCTTAGGCCTAGTGGCCAGCGACGACGGCTACAAAGGCCTAGGTATTAAAACCACAGTCATCCCGGGACTGTCGGTGCAAACTCCCCGCTTTTCTTTGCGCGGCACCAGTGCTGAGTTAGTGGTAACTAACCCAGAAAATACCGATTTTTCAGTGAATTTGCGCGCAGACTTGCTGATGCAAGGCTATAAAGCCTCCGATGCGGCTATTTTCAATGGTATGTCTAACCGCAAGCCAAGCTTACTACTGGGTGTAGGTGCCAAAGCGATGACCCCTATCGGCCAGGTTTGGCTAGAGACCGGGGCCGATGTCACGGGCAACAGCAAAGGTCTGCGCACCGAGGTGGGCATAGGCTGGCGCACGGCTTTGGGCGACTGGAATGTCAGCCCCTACGTGAGCGCTCAACACAACAGCGCCAAGCTGGTCAACTATTACTACGGTGTCACTGCAGCTGAGGCTGCTGCGGGGCGGCCAGCCTATGATGCAGGCGCTGCAACTAATTTCAACTTGGGGGTCTCTGCCAGTACCGACCTGAGCCCCAGTCTGAGCTTAGTGCTGGGCGCCCGTTACCGCGCCTACGGTGCCAGCATCCGCCAAAGCCCACTGATTGACAGCCCGGGCAGCGTCAGCGGCACTGCATCGCTGCTGTACCGCATTTACTAAGCCCCAGTCTGTCAGTTTGGGCTACGAGCAGCCGAAAATTGCTATAATAGAAGGCTTTTCGATCCTCTACCCGCCGCGACACATCTGCCCAAAATCTGGGCAATTTAGATGAAAAACGTCGCCCCTAGCGTAGCCGGCATGATCTAAAAATAGTTGAGAGTCTCACCATGAACTTGATCCAAATCCTCGAGAACGAGGAAATCGCCCGCCTAGCCAAAGTTATCCCCGTATTCGCTCCTGGCGACACCGTCATTGTCAACGTTAACGTTGTTGAAGGTACCCGCAAGCGTGTGCAGGCTTACGAAGGTGTTGTGATTGCTAAGCGTAACCGCGGCTTAAACAGCAGCTTTATTGTGCGCAAGATCTCCAGCGGCGAAGGTGTGGAGCGTACGTTTCAGCTGTACAGCCCGTTGATCGCTAGCATCGAAGTTAAGCGCCGTGGCGATGTACGCCGCGCTAAGCTGTATTACCTGCGCGAGCGTAGCGGCAAGTCTGCACGTATTAAAGAAAAGCTCACACGCAACGTTAAAACCGCTGCAGTGGCCGCTTAATTACCTTAAGCACTACAACTGGCCTAGGCCACTACAAAGCCGCCAAGGTGCAAACCGAGGCGGTTTTTTTATGGACAGTCGCGCTTGCTTGGCGGTTGGCAGCGAAGTGCGCCCCCTTTTAACCTTCACCTGCCCATTACACTGACCCCATGGCCTTCGTTCCTTTCTCCAAAATCCCCCATTTCGATCCGCGCGCAGTGCCCATAGTGGGCTTTGATGCGCACCTGCCCGCCGTGCCCCTGCGCGACCTGACGGCAGCGGCCCTGCGCACACGCTTCGCTAAGCCGCCCGTGTGGGTGCCTGAGGTGCGCGAGGAGCCCAGCTTTAGCGACCGCTCACCTGCACAGGCTGCCGTACTGGTGGCGCTGGTAATGCGCGATGAACCCACGCTGATACTTACCCAGCGCACCGCCCATTTGTCTACCCACTCAGGCCAAATTGCATTTGCTGGTGGCAAGGTGGACGACACCGACGCCGATGCCGCCGCTGCCGCGCTGCGCGAAGCGCGTGAGGAAATCGCCTTGGCTAGTGAATATTGCGAAGTCATTGGCACGCTGCCCAGCTACATCACTGGCACAGCTTTTCATATCACGCCCGTCGTGGCACTGGTGCAACCGGGCTTTACCGTTCAGGCTAACCCCGACGAAGTCGCCGATGTATTTGAAGTGCCGCTGGCTTTTTTGATGAACCCTGCCTACCATGCACGGCACCAGACCACCTGGGACAACACTACACGCGAATGGTTTTCTATGCATTGGCGCGGCCACGCACACACGCCAGAAGACCGCTTTGTGTGGGGCGCTACCGCTGGTATGTTGCGTAATTTGTACCGCTTTTTAAGTGCTGTTTAAGCTTGGATAGTCTTAGGTAACTGCTTGCAAATGCAATACACCAGTCCTGCTAATCATCCGCGCTATGATGGCAGGACGACGTAGGTCACAAAACACATGAGTTTTTTAGCCATTCTTTTTGCACTGTTGGTCGAGCAAATTCGCCCGTTGCCGCTGGGCAACGCGGTGTATATGGCTGCGCGCAGCTGGGCTCGCACCGCTAGCAAAAAGCTCGATGCTGGCAAGACACCGCACGGTTGGCTGGTTTGGAGTGCGGTGGTGCTACTGCCTGCACTCGTGGCCCTGGCAGTGCACTGGGCACTGGTGTGGTCGCTAGGCTGGGCAGGTGTGGTGATTGCGTTTGCCATGCATGCGGTCATCTTGTACACCACGCTAGGTTTTAGGCAGTTTAGCCACCATTTCACCAGTATTCGCGAGGCCCTAGAAGCGGGCGACGAAGCCGCCGCACGCAAGGCCTTGGCCGACTGGAAGCAAGTAAACGCTAGCGATTTACCCAAAAGCGAAATCGTGCGCTACGTGATTGAACACTCTGTGCTAGCTGCGCACCGCCATGTGTTTGGCGTGCTGGGCTGGTATGCGCTGTTAGCTGCATTTGGCTTTGGCCCGGCAGGTGCCATTATTTACCGCATGAGTGAATTTGCTAACCGCTATTACACACGCCACGCTGCGCAAGCGGGGCAGTTGCACATCAGCCCATCATTGGCGGGTGCGGCGCAGCAGGCGTGGCTGGTGATAGATTGGTTGCCAGCCCGCATCACATCACTAGGCTTTGCCATCGTGGGTAATTTTGAAGAGGCCATTGACAGCTGGCGTAATTTTGCACAACGCTTAGCAAAAAACAGTTTGACAGATGGAATGAATGAGAACGACGGCGTGATCTTGGCCGCTACGTCGGGCGCGTTGAATGTGCGCTTGGGTGGCGAGGCCTTAAAAGAAGTTTTCTCGCCCATGGCATCACAAACCTTCCAGCCCGATGCCACCATGCCAAGCATGCAGCCCGCACCCCCTGAATCACCCGCCGAGACCACCTTGGGCCGTGAGCCTGTAGTAGCGCATTTGCGCAGCATAGTGGGGCTGGTGTGGCGCAGTGTGGTGCTGTGGATGCTGCTGTTGGCGCTGTTGACTGTGGCGCGTTTATTGGGTTAGTGCTTTAGGTCGTGTTTTAGTGCTTTGCCGTGTTTTTAGCAATGAAAAGTGCTTGTAGTCCAAGCATTCATTACTTATATAGCTATCAAATTAATAGTTAGGCGGCGCGCTAAGTTGCGCAAACAAATCACCGTACAACTTATACCGCCTTGCGCAAATCTGCTCTGCAGTAGGTGTAGCTTGCACAGCAGCAATCACGCCGCAGCCTGGTTCGTGCAGATGTGTGCAGTTATAAAACTTGCAGTGGCCCAAGTGCGCTGCAATATCGGGCATCAGCGACGCGAGGCCTGTGGGCTCAATGTGGTGTAAGCCAAATTCTTGAAATCCTGGGCTGTCAATCAACGCCGTGTGCCGACCTTCGCCCACCCAATACAGCGTAGTACTGGTGGTGGTGTGCTTGCCAGAGTTCAGCGCTTGCGAGATCTCGTTGGTTTCAGCCCGTGCGTGCGGCGCCAACAGGTTGATCAATGTGCTTTTGCCGCTGCCGCTGGGGCCGAGAATAAGCGTGGTTTTGCCTTCTAGGTGCTTCATTAAATGCGCTTTATCTACATCGCTAGATAAGCGCAGACACAGCGGTAGCACACCATAGTGCATGTAGCGGTAAGGTGCTAAGCGCAGCCATGCCAGTTCAAACGGCTCAATCAAATCGCTTTTATTTAAAGCGATGATAGGCCGGATTTTGGCGGCTTCGCAGGCGATGAGCGCGCGGGTAAGCTGGTGCTCAGAAAACTCAGGCTCTGCGGCTATCAGTATCAACACTTGGTCTAGGTTAGCGGCAAACTCTTTGGTACGAATCTCGTCTTGACGGTACAGCAAGTTGCGCCGTGGGGTCACCTTCTCTATCGTGCCTTCGTCGGTGCTGGGCAGCCACTGCACTTGGTCGCCCACCACCACTTGTGATTTTTTGCCCCGTGGGTGGCACAAGGTGCGCGCACCGTCTGCAGATTCCACCATGCAGTGGCGGCCAAAACTGGCAACCACCAAGCCACTTTCTAGGCCCTGATTTAGCCCTTTACTGAGATCTTTAGTCGGACCTTTAGGTTGACCAGTGTGTGCGCTCATCGCGGTACGACCAAAGCGTCTACCTCGGCAGCGCATGCTATGTCGGTGGCCGATATGCCTTTGACATCGTGTGTGTTAAATCGCACTACACATTTGCTGTAGTGCACGCTCAAGTCAGGGTGGTGGTCATGTCGCTCGGCAATAAAAGCTACGGCGTTGACAAAGCTGATTGTCTCAAGGTAGTTAGCGAAAGTGAAGGTTTTTTGAATCGCTACATTCGCACCATCACCGTCTAATGTCCAGCCAGGGCGCTCAGCCAGTTTGGTAATGATGGCAGTAGCAGACAGCGCGCTGCGCGGCTCGTTAGCCCAGTCTTTTTTAGCTAACATGCTGCTCATACGCCCATCCTGGCCAAGCGCTCAGACGCTGGTGGGTGTGAGTAGTAAAACTTCACAAACAGTGGGTCGGGGGTTAGTGTAGAAGCATTGTCTTCGTACAGCTTAAGTAGTGCATTTTTTAAATCTGCACCATTGGTTTGCGCTACAGCGTAAGCGTCGGCCTCAAACTCATGCTTACGTGAGAATTGCGCAAATATGGGCGAGATGAAGACGGTAAATACCGGCACTGCCATCATGAATAACAGCAACGCCAGTGCGTCGTTGGGGCCGCTAGGAATAGGGCGCACCGACAAACCTAGATAGAACCATACTTGCTGGCTTAAGTAGCCCAGCAGCGCAAAACCAGCCAAGCTCATGGCAAACATTGACGCAATACGTTTGATGATGTGCTTGTGCTTAAAGTGACCCAGCTCATGCGCTAGCACGGCATCTACCTCGCCGGGGCTGAGCTGCTTAAGCAGCGTGTCAAAAAACACCACGCGCTTGCTGGCACCAAAGCCGGTGAAGTAAGCGTTGGCATGGGCACTGCGCTTGCTGCCGTCCATCACAAACAAACCTTTCGCCGCAAAGCCGCAGCGTTGCATCAGTGCAGTGACGCGGGTTTTAAGCGCCTCGTCATCGAGAGGTTGAAACTTGTTAAATAGTGGTGCAATCAAGGTGGGGTAAATCACCAATAGCAGCAAGTTAAAGCCCATCCAAAAGGCCCATGCGTACAGCCACCACAGGTTACCCATCGCGCCCATCAGCCACAAAATCAGCGCTGCAATAGGCAGTCCGATCACCGCACCGATCAAAGACGATTTAACCAAGTCACCAAACCATAATTTAAAAGTCATTTTGTTAAAGCCAAAGCGCTCTTCAACGACAAATGTTTGGTATAGCGTGAACGGTAAATCTATGATGCCGCCGATCACCACAAAGCTGCCCAGCAAAGCCAGTTGCTGCCCCATGCCCGGGCCCATGCGCGCGATCAAGGCTTGGTTTAGCCAATCTAGCCCGCCCAGCAGTGTCCAGCCCAGCAGCACAGCGGTGCCAAAAGCTAGCTCGAGCAAGCCCAAGCGTGATTTAGTGATGGTGTAGTCAGCCGCTTTTTGGTGCGCAGCCAATGTAATGCGGTCAGCAAAAGCAACGGGTACTGCGGCGCGATGCTGGGCCACATGCCGCATTTGGCGCGAGGCTAGCCACACCTTGAGCAAAAAGCCTATCACCAAGGCAATGGCAAAAGCTAGCGTGAACGCAAAAGGCGTGATCAAAGACGTGGAGAGTGTTTCATTCATACAGCGATTTTAGGCGGTGCGCACACTGCGTGGGTACGCCGGCCGTAACATCGGTCAAAATGTAGGGTATGACTGCCCACACCCACCTACCTGCCGCTGCAGCGCACGCGCCCACCACACTTAAAAAATCTGACCAAAACTTGGTTTGGTTGGATTGCG
>JANOSN010000655.1:0-9583 GCA_031415895.1 Polaromonas sp.
ATTGCGGTGGGGCTGATGGCATACGACGATTTACTCTACACCAGTGGATTAGCCTTACTGCTGGTCGTTGTGCTCAGTGTGGTTGTGGGTATGGGGGTTACTGGGCACCTCTGCCAATGGCTATTGCACCGGGTGTCTGCGCGAGTAAATGAGGTGATGCCATGAACGCCGCCCCGATCTTTTTTGGGGTCGCACTGACCTTGTTGGCCTATTATGTTAGTCGTCGGCTCACCCAGCGCTTTCACTCTCCATTTACTGCGCCTGTTTTGTTTGGCACGGCTACTATCGTTGCAGTGCTACTGCTTAGCGGCCATGGGCTAGCACAATACCAACCAGCTCGCAACGTCATCACCTTTCTGTTGGGGCCAGCAACTGTAGCGCTGGCAGTACCGGTGTACCGACAGCGCGCGCTTTTGCTGCGTCATGCGCAGCCTGCACTACTGGGCATCTTGGTGGGCTCGTTAGCAACGGCCTTGACGGCTATTGGACTGGCCATGCTAATGGGCCTAACCGATGAGGTGGTGCGTTCGGTTGGCATGAAATCTGTTACCGCGCCCGTAGCAATAGAGATCAGCCGCATCTTGCATGGCAATGCCTCACTAACAGCGGCTTTTGTAATCGCCACAGGCACCACAGGCGCGATGCTGGGGCCTTGGCTGATGAACCGCCTGGGCATTGTGGAGCCGTTTGCACGCGGGCTGTCACTGGGTGCGGTGTCCCATGGGCAAGGCACTGCGCAGGCGGTTGTTGAAGGGCCGCTACAAGGCGCGGTGGCCAGCATTGCTATGGCCTTGGTGGCCATGGCTGCATCGTTTGTGGGGCCACTATGGCAATACCTGTGACCTTCTCATCAATCGGCAGAGGGTGCTCAATTTTTTTCAACCCATAGCTTCATCAGTTCTATATTTATCCAGTGGATTCACAATGCAAGTTAACTTTTTTTCATCGGATCAATTGATTGCCGTCAAACCAAGCGTTGCACTGCTGAGCGTATTCCTATCGGTAGCCTGCAACGCCAAGGCGATGGAGCCTATGCCGCTGGTAGGCCACCCCAGCCAAGCCCCGGTGAGCCTTGCCAGTGACCTAACCGAGCCCGGGCCTTCAAGCGAGAGTGCAGTTTTTACCCCCAACATCGAGCAAGATGCGCCTAGCAACCGCAAAGCGGCATGGGAGGAGTCTGATGGGGTACGCTTTAACGTGTGGACCAAGCGCAGTGTGGCGGGGATAAGCTGGGGTGCGGCGCAACCTATTGGAAGGTTGGCAAACATCACTCCTTTCAACGCCAGTGCCCCGCAGGTGGCGCTGAATACTCTGGGTAAGGTGATAGCCGTGTGGCAACAGGTTGACGGCACGCAAACCCGCGTGTGGGCTAGCCAGCGGAGCGCGGATAGCAGCTGGGCGCATGCCGCGCATCTGTGCATGCGGGCTGGCAGTGGCGACTCGCTAAACCCCACCCTTGCAGTGGATGCACGCGGCCAAGCTGCTGCACTGTGGCAGCAAGCCGATGGAACCCGTAACACCACCTGGGCGCGGCCCTACAACGCCAGGCTTGGCTGGGGCAGGCCCATTTTGGTGGATTCGCAATTTGCAGCGCAAGACATGGTCTCTGCACCCTTGACCCAATACAGCCCTGAAAGCGTAGCGGCATTGCGCAAGCCAATGAGTGTCATTGCTCATAAATAGGTAGCTTGTCACGCTAAATATACAAAAACCGTAGAGCAATTGACCATGCAAACATCATCTTTCCTGCAATGGCTAAGCCAGTGCATCACTGACGGCTGCCAAAGACAAGTGGGGCAAAGCGATTTTGAGATGACGGTGTACTTGGGCTTTTGCATCTCGAATCTGGGCCGAGTGCTTACCTATCTCCCCACCATCCAAAAACTGCGCTCCCCTGGCTGCACGGGCGATGGGCAAAGCGTGTGGACTTGGTTTACATGGATTATGGCAAACGGCATGTTTGCACTGCATTTGTATGTGGTCAGCGGCTATCAGGTCAACGATTTGGTGTGGCTTAACTTAGCTAATCTGGTTATGTGCTGTGTATGCCTGCGCTACGTTGTTAAAACCCAAAACCGCGCAGGTACGCTTTGTTGGGTGCCATTTCGCAAGCCGCATGCTGACCAGCCCATCAAAGCAGCGGGGTCTGATGGTGTCCTGCAGTATTTAGCGCTACCAACGGGCGGCGTGCCGCCCGCTTCACACTCATAAATCCAAAGTTTCATCCGTTTTTTGCCTAGGAGTGTCACCATGCAAGTGAAATTTTTGTCATCAGTCCAATTATTTTCCCTCAAACCCGGCGTTGCGCTACTTAGCGGTTTGCTCTTGATGGCGTGCAACGCCAAAGTTATTGAGCCGATGCGGCTGAAAGCCGAGCCCAGCCAAGCGCCACTGCGCACGTCAAGCGACCTGACCGAGCCGAAGCATACAAACTACGGGGTACCCGAAGCAAGTAATGTAAATTTTGTCAATGACGTGCAAGATCAAGTGCTTGATTTAACTTATTAAAGTTAAACAAATAAGTAGTTTTAATAGTTGCGTGCAGGGGCAAAGCAATACCCTGATAAAACTACATTTCCATCCAGCCTTGCGCGTACTCATCTTGTTGCCATGAGTCATTTTGAACTCGCGTTTGCGTCGATTGACATAGACAAATTGTGCGTGTACATTAAAAAAATCATGTACGCATTTACAAACCGAAAATCCTACCAAGTATCCATTTGCATTGCGGCCTTGGCGATTGCATGGTTTTCATTTGGCGTTGCGCTTAACACCATGGTGGCACACGCTAGCGGCAAACGTATAGATATTGTGGTGTGTTCAGGTGCCGGGATAAAAACCATATCCGTGCCCGTGCATGACAGCGACGACACAGCCAGCACTATTAAGCATTGCGGTAATGCCCCTATTTACACACTTTTAGACATACCGGGTACGCCTACACACCTGCATTTTGAAACCCCACGGACTGTTGCGGTGTGGCAATGGAACCCGCTACCTACTGTGGCCATGAGTTCAGTGCCAGACAGTAAACCGCCGCCCGGGCGCGCACCACCAGCTACCACGACTGTAGCCTAATAGTCCTAGGCTTGGCCTGACGCAAGGCTGCAGAGCGATTGACGTCCTAATTTGCAAACCAAACCTTTTTTATTCTCGCCGCATAGCGTACGCATAGCTTGGCATTTTTTGGCTTGTGTGCGCCATGATGGCTTCACTCATCATTTTTAACTTTACAAAATTACCATGACTACAACTCTACGTTCAATAATTACCGCCGCATCTGTTGTGACCTTGATGGCTCTAACGGGCTGCGCAAGCCAAATGGCTGCTCCAGCCCAAGCTGTGACCATCTTGGAGCCTGTTAACGGCGCAACTGTAGGCACTACCTTCAAAGTACGCTTTGGCGTAAAGGGCCTAGAAGTAGCGCCAGCAGGCGACATAGTGGCCAATAGCGGTCATCATCACTTGCTGATTAACCTAGACTCTCTGCCAGCGGGCGAATCCATTCCGTTTACGGAGCAGCATATGCACTTTGGCAAAGGCCAAACTGAAGCCGAAGTCAAGCTGGCACCCGGCAACTACAAACTGACCGCCCAGTTTGCTAATGGCGCGCACCAGTCTTATGGCAAGCCTTTAAGCCAAACTATTAACGTGACCGTAAAGTAAGGATCACGAATGACTTTAGTAAAAACCACCCTGTTCTGTGCAGCTTTAAGTCTAGCCAGCCTGTCGGCTCAAGCTAGCTTAGAGCTAGTTGATAAAAACGCTTGTTTAAACTGCCATGCCGAGGCCAAAAAACTGGTGGGGCCGTCGTTTAACGACATTGCGGCCAAGTACAAAGACCGCAAAGACGCTGCAGCCTACCTTGGCGAAAAACTGCTTAAAGGCTCTAGCGGTGTGTGGGGCCCAGTGCCTATGCCTGCCATGCCAAAGCTGGCAGCAGACGATGTAAAAACCATGACCAATTGGATCTTAAAGCGGCCTTAATACCGTTTTAGCACCTTCACATAAGCGTCCAGCGCCCCACGGCGATGGACGCTTTTTTATTGCTGGTAGGATGCACTCATACATTGCGAGGCAGACTATGACCGAACCTTTTTTAATTGCTAAAAATCAAGCTATCGAATCCTTCTTACGCCCTGATAAGGCCAATCGCCACGGCCTGATTACTGGCGCAACAGGCACTGGCAAAACGATCACTCTGCAAACCATGGCTGAGGGCTTTAGCCGCATCGGCGTGCCCGTGTTTATGGCCGATGTGAAGGGCGATTTGACTGGCATATCGCAAAAAGGCAGCATCGGCGAGAAGCTGGCCAAGGTCATTGCAGAGCGCGGCCTGACCACCCCCGTGGCGGCCGCTTACCCCACCACGCTGTGGGACGTATTTGGCCAACAAGGCCACCCGGTGCGCGCCACGGTCAGCGACCTAGGGCCTTTGCTGCTAGCCCGCATGCTGAACTTAAACGAGACACAAGCTGGCGTACTGCAACTGGTGTTCAAAGTGGCTGATGACAAAGGCCTGCTGCTGCTGGACATGAAAGACCTGCGTGCCATGCTACAAAGCGTAGGCGATAACGCCAGCACGTTTACGACCGAGTATGGCAACGTTAGCCCGGCCAGCATTGGGGCGATTCAGCGCGGTTTATTGCAGATTGAAGAGCAAGGCGGCGATTTGTTTTTTGGTGAACCCATGCTCAACATTGCGGACTTTATGCAGACAGACACCACTGGCAAAGGCGTAGTTAATGTGCTTGCCGCCGATAAGCTGCTGACCGCGCCGCGCCTATACGCCACGTTTTTGCTGTGGATGCTGAGCGAGCTGTTTGAAACCTTGCCCGAAGTGGGCGACCTAGAAAAGCCCAAATTGGTGTTCTTTTTTGACGAAGCACACTTGCTGTTTACTGATGCCCCCAAGCCACTGCTAGAGCGTATTGAACTGGTCGTAAGACTGGTGCGAAGCAAAGGCGTGGGCGTGTATTTTGTGACACAAAACCCACTAGACATACCCGACAGCGTGTTAGCCCAGCTGGGCAACCGTGTGCAGCACGCGCTACGCGCCTTTACCCCACGGGACCAAAAAGCTGTCAAGGCTGCAGCTGAGACGATGCGCCAAAACCCCAAGCTCGACATCGAAACCGCCATCACCGAGCTGGCTGTAGGCGAGGCACTGGTAAGCTTTTTAGACGACAAAGGCCGCCCCGGCGTAACCGAGCGCGTGTATGTGCTGCCCCCAGCATCGCAAATTGGCCCAATCACTACCGAGCAGCGCAAATCATTAGTAGCAAATTCCATCGTGGCAGGTGCCTACGAGAAAACCATTGACCGCGAATCAGCCTACGAAAAACTCAAAGGCCGCACTGACCAGAACATGGCCACCGAGTCACAAGCTAAAGAAGCTGCCAAAGAGATAGCCAAAGAGGCTACCAATGCGGCAGGCGAAGAAGCCAGTGGCGGATTTTTAGACGGGCTGGGCAATATCTTCGGCGGTGGTCAAAAACGCACCCGCGCCAGCGCGGGCGAGCAAATGATGAAGTCCGCCGCCAGTTCAATTGGACGTGAAGTCGGGCGGCAAATTATTCGTGGCGTGCTCGGAGGCATATTTGGTGGGCGTAAACGCTAATTACCAAAAGAATAGGCTTGTAGTCCAAGTATTTACTGATTAGTTAGCTATTATTTTTATAGTTTTTATTTCAATAACATGTGAGAAACATACTCGCCAATGGCCATGCTGCTAGTCAACCCTGGAGACTCGATTCCGAACAGGTTGACTAAGCCCTGCACACCATGCACTTGGGGGCCGTCGATGCGAAAGTCGGGTGCGCTCATACCGGGGCCGTAGATTTTGGGGCGCACGCCGCTGTAGCTGGGCAGTAGTGCACCATCAGGTAATGCAGGCCAGTATTTACGCACTGCGGCATAGAACTGATCGGCCCGCGCAGGGTCTACAGCGTAGTCAATGTCGTCGGCATGCTGCACGTTAAGCCACTCTAAATCCGGGCCAAATTTAGACTGGCCTCCTAGGTCTAGCGTCACATGTACACCCAACCAAGCGTCTTGCGGTGCGGGGTAGATGAGCTGGCTAAAAGGGGACTTGCCTACTAAGCTGTAGTAACTGCCTTTGGCAAAATATTCTTGCGGAATATGCTGTGCAGCCAAACCGTCAAAGCGCCGCGCTAAGGCGCAGGCGTGCAAGCTGGCAGCATTAATCACCGTGTTGGCTTGCAAGGTAGTTGCTACAAATTCTGTAGCTGCCTGAGCAGTAATTACGTGGACATTATCGGTATTTTCTTGATGACTTATAGTTTGCAGCTGCACTGACAGCACTTGTGTGCCCACGGCCACTATGCCGCCTGCGTTTTCTAAATCGCCTTGCAGCGCTAGCATGAGGGCATGGCTATCAACTATGCCTGTGGTGGGCGATTGCAGTGCGGCGGTGCAGTACAAATTAGGTTCTAGGGCCATGGCCTGGGCTGCGCTAAGCCACTGGGTGGGCACACCGTTGGCTGTGGCCTTGGCTTGCATTTGGCGCAGCGCGTCGTGTTGCGATGGGTCAGTGGCTACCACCAGTTTGCCGCAGTTGTGGATCCTGACACCTCGATCTGGGCAATAGGCGTACAGCAGCTGTTTGCCGCGTACAGACAGTTGCGCTTTAAGTGAACCGGGTGCGTACTGCAAGCCTGCGTGCACCACCTCGCTATTGCGCGAACTAACGCCTTGGCCAATTGAACGCTCTTTTTCTATAACGATGACCTCGCGGCCTTGCAGCGCCAGTGCGCGGGCCACAGCCAGGCCCACTACGCCTGCACCTATAACAACAACATCGACTTTATCCACCGAACCCGTCCAGCACATTCACAGCGTTTACGCCCAATTCAGCCGCAGCGTAGCCGCCTTCTAAAATAAATATTGTGGGCAAACTAAGCTTAGCAATGCGTTCGCCCAAGCGGGTAAAGTCATCGCTTTGCAACTTGAATTTTGATATCGGATCACCTGCAAAAGTGTCTAGCCCTAGCGACACGACCAGCGCCTGCGCACCGTGCTGCGCAATGCGGCGGCAAGCTGCGTCTAGCGCTGCAAACCAAGTGGCAGCATCAGTACCCGCTGGCAAAGGCAAGTTCAGGTTAAAACCCTCGCCGGCACCCTCACCTAGCTCATCTGCATGGCCCAAATAAAACGGATATTCGGTGAGTGGGCTACCGTGAATACTGGTAAAAAACACGTCAGCCCGGTCGTAAAAAATGCTTTGTGTACCGTTGCCATGGTGGTAGTCCACATCCAAAATAGCTACGCGTGGGTGACCCTGATTGAGCAGCGCTTGCGCGGCCACAGCGGCATTGTTTAAAAAGCAATAGCCACCCATAAAGTCACCACCCGCATGGTGACCCGGCGGGCGGGTGGCGCAAAACACCGCACGCTGGCCTTGGCAGAGCAAGGCTACAGCACTGGCCGCTGCGTCTGCCCCAGCCTTGGCAGCCGCCCAGGTGCCCGCTACCAACGGCGTGCCGTTGTCCATGGAATACAAACCTAACTGGGCAATAAAGTTATCGGGCACCACGTCGCTGCGCAGTGTGCGTGTGGGCCACACCGACGGGAAAGGCTGCTGGCTTGCATTGGCGGCGTCCAGTGATAACCACTGCGCCCAAGCAGTTTGCATGAATTGCAAATAACGCTGTGTGTGTACTTGTCTTAAAACATCGCTGCTGTCTGCATCAGGTGCGCGTAGCGTGTGACCACGCGCTAGCAGTTGTGTGCGTACGTAGTCAACACGCACGGGTTTTTCAAAACACGCCACGCGCTGGCCCCTGTAAAACTCGTACTCAGGCGCATGCAGCAGATGGTCGTCGCTAAAGAATGTAATCATGCGGCAATGTTAAAGCCTAAGCAGCGGTTTACAGCTTTCTAGGGTCTAAGACCAATAGCTTTTCTACCAAGACTTTTAAATGGTTTTGCAAGGTATGAAAGCCTGCATGCATTTCTAGTGTGTCTTCATGCATATACAGCTTGCGGTTGATCTCAATTTGCACGCTGTGGCGGTGCTGCGCGGGGTTGCCGTAGCGGCGCACCAGCTCGACACCTTTGTAGGGGAAATTAACCTCTACGCTATATGAATAACGTTCAAGCAGCTCTTTTATTTGTAGCACCAAGGCTTGGCTTGCGGTAGTGTTGTCGCGGTTACCCAGTACAAAATCAGCATGTCGCAAACCCGGAAAATCTGTAGCATGGCTGCTAGACACTGCGGGCATGCTGTGGCAGTTGATGTGAATACTGTAGCCGTGCCGCGCATGCGCCGCGTCAATGGCTTTGCCCACTGCTGCGTGGTAGGGCTGCCAGCAGTTGGCGATGCGGTCTTCTACCTCGGCCACGCTCAGGCGGCGACCATACAGTGGCACACCGTCGTCGGTAATGCGCCAGATCAATCCTTTGCCCAAGCGCAGCTTGGATAGCACAGCAGGGTCGTTGGACGCACCAGCATGCGGCCAGTGGTCGGCCAGCATATCGAAATCGACTTCGGTGGTGTTGCGGTTAGCGTCCAGGTAGCTGCGCGGAAAATGCGCCTCCACCCAGGCGCAGCCCAACGCGGGTGCAAAGGCGTAGAGTTTTTCTACATGCGTATCTTCAGCCTTGCGCAATGTGGCCAAGTCACACACATAGCCAAAATCTTCAGGGTAATGCGTACCGCTGTGCGGGGAATCTAGCACCACAGGGGTGGTGCCCTCTACAAAACTTATCAATGGCATAGGCTCAGTTTAATCCATTGTGATTTGGGCAAACTTGGCGATGCGTTGCATTTTGTCAATTTCTTTGCGAATTTGCACTGCAAAATCATCTGGCTTGGTGCCCGATGCAAACAAGCCCTGCCCCACCAGCTTATCGCGCAGCGCCTTGTCTTGCAGTGCGGTAGCCACGGCGTGGTTAATGCGATTGACTGTGGCCACAGGTGTGCCTGCAGGGGCCAGCAGGCCAAACCACGAGGCATCGTTGTTAGAAAACAGGTTTTTCTCGGCATAGGTGGGCACGTCTTTGAGCACCTCCAAGACAGCGTGGCCATGCCTAATGTGTTGCCATCGGCAGCGGCCTTTGCCAGCTCGGCCATGCCAATAGAGCCTCCCGCGCCTGCGCGGTTGTCCACAATGACTTGCTGCCCCAGCGCCCGGCCCAAAGGCTCTTGCAAAGCGCGTGCAGTGATCTCTGTTCATCTTTTACGCGCCTTTAAGCACAGTAAGCGTGCATTTATTTGAACGTGTGCGCAAGCGTCTGTTGCTAACCCCTGCAGGCATACGCTGTGAGGCGGCTATTCGCCCACTACTGGCTCAGCTAGAGGCGGCGACACTGGACCTGATCACCAGCGGCGATGGCGGCGGTGCGCTGCATATTTCTACCTTACCCACGTTTGGCGCTAAATGGCTTATCCCGCGCTTGCCTGCTTTTCAAGCTGCGCATCCACATATTGCGCTCAATTTTGTGCCCTTTGCTCAGGGCTATACCTTTGCCCGGCCTGATTTGGATTGCTCTATTTTGTTTGGTGACGGCAACTGGCCTGGTGCTGTGGCTGAGTATGTCATCGGCCGTGATGTGGTGCTGA
>JANOSN010000656.1:0-1707 GCA_031415895.1 Polaromonas sp.
GTCGCAGGAGGCGCTCTTGGTTTATTTCAGCTTGGTCTCGCGACAGATAAACGCTATTCGTTAGCCGTCACAAATGCCACTGAGCGAACTCTTCGTCATTGCCAGTCGCTTCCGGACTGCCGTCGAAGCGGTTCCGGTTCAGCTACGTCCCATTGGCCTCCAGGAATTCCCTCACGGGTCCTGCGGAGACGCGTGCCTTCTGCTCGGAGCACACTTTGTTGACCTTGGGATCGAAGGCTTCAACTACATCTGCGGGGAAAGGGGCTCACGTGATGACAACACGTGGACAACGCATGCCTGGCTACAGCGGGGCTCCTGCGTCGTTGACATTACAGCCGACCAATTCACACATGCACCGAGCCCAGTCGTCGTAGCCGATCCCTCGCCGTGGCACGTCACCTTCTCCACCGATACGTCGAACCCGTCTGACTTTCGCGTCTTGTCAGGGCACGGTGCAGATCTCTTGCAGCTGATGTACTCTCGTGTCAATGAATGGCTATCAACAAATGATGCCCGGCCATAAAGTGACGGCTAACCCTTCGCTCAAGCGGACACACAACGGCATGCGCCGCATGGCCTTCATTTCATTCTGGGTCATGCGGCGCATGCCGTTGCGTACCGCTTAGCTCAAACGTTAGAGCCCAGCATGGAACAAGGTCTCACACTGCCTAGGTCGGCTCTCAAGCGCCTTGCTTGGCAATGGGGGCTTGGTCTCACTGCAGGCTTGGTCTTTTTTTACTTCGCGAGGCCTGGCAATTCAATCGCGAGCATGTTAAGTTTTGCGTGTGTGGCTGCTGTCATCCTGTTCACTGGCGGCTGGTACACGAGCCGGTACCAATACGTCTACCTCTCCAGTGCTGGCATCCGAGGGCGAGGAACGATCGGCTTCAAGTGGAGGCAGCTTACGTGGGCGGAACAACTGGTGAGTAAGCCAAGTTCGCTGAACGGCTTGCAAGGCCATACGTTCACTTCAAGCTCAAGCGGCGAGTCCGTGTTCATCCCCACCGCTATCCTGCAATCGCCCTCTTTCAAAGCTCTCGTGACCAACCATGCTCCTGAAAACCATACCTTCCATGGTCTAGACCTCGAACCCTTAAATCGAGAGGATTAGGCAACACAATGTGTGATCAGCAGATGTCAAAAAACGGCGAACGAAGCGACTGAACACAAAAAACAGCACTTTTACCAAAGAAAAGTGCTTGTAGTCCAAGTATTTACTGCTCAACCAGCTATTGTATTTGTAGCGAATAGCTCCCTAGCTTGGGTTTAACTTTCCCAACACTATCAGCCAACTACAAGCGCGCTGATGTGGCGTAGCACTGTCGCCACCGATTCGAACTTCGGGCTCGAAGCACGGAACAATTTGGATCAGGCAATGTGCGTGTTTGAGCGCAGCGAGTTTGCACATTGACCCAAATTGTGAGTACTGCAGATGCTTGCCCGCAGGGCCCGTGGTTCGGGTGGCGATAGTGCTACGCCGCAGCGGCGTGCGTCCCAGTACAAAGAACAGGGCAGTAGAACATGGAAAACAGCACATTTATCAACGAAAAGTGCCAGTAGTCCAAGTATTTACTGCTCAACCAGCTATGAAATTAATAGTAATCAGTCTACGACAATCTACAAATAAATTTCCACCACGGTGCGTCCCGGCGCGCTGGTCAGCACCAGCTGCGCTCCAATGGCCTGCGCACGCTCGCGCATAGACGC
>JANOSN010000657.1:0-1727 GCA_031415895.1 Polaromonas sp.
GGCATAAACAATTGTTGGGGACAAAATGTAGTTATTAAAAATTCTTAGTTGTAAGACAAATTTTACTACCGGGAGGGAGCTTGTCTAGTCATTAATTACCCTTGTTTGGCAATCATTGCACCCATCAGCCAGCCTCGTACAAGCGAGCTGATGTTGCCTGCGCACTATGACAACCAATCAAGGGCCGCAGGTCCGATTGGCATGGGACACCAGCCACAGCAGATCGCGTCCCACTACAAAGAACCAGTCAAAGCACTAAAACATCACATTTACCAATGAAATATGCTTGTAGTCCTAGCATTTACTACTCAGACAGCTATGAAATTAATAGTACTACCGCTCTAGCCTCGATGCTCAAGCCCTCACCTACCGGCCCCATCTTCTCTGCAGTTTTAGCCTTCACATTCACTTGCGAAGCCGCCACACCCAATGCAGCAGCAATACGCTCGCACATCGCCGGAATGTGCGCTGAAAGTTTAGGAGCCTGCGCGATGATGGTGCTGTCGATGTTGCCAATTTGGAAACCTGCAGCCCGCACGCGCCGTGCGGCTTCAGTCAGCAAAGCAATTGAATCTGCACCTTTAAACTGCGCATCCGTATCAGGAAAATGACGGCCAATATCGCCCAAGGCTGCGGCGCCCAGCAGTGCGTCGGTGATGGCGTGCAACAGCGCGTCAGCGTCAGAATGGCCTAGCAAACCCTTGTCGTGCGGGATGTGCACGCCACCCAAGATGAGCGGGCGGCCTGGCACCAGGGCGTGGGTGTCCCAGCCTTCGCCGATTCTAAAATTTGTGCTCATACGGGGTTCTTTCTGCTGGCCAAAATAGCCTGTGCCAAGGCAAAGTCTTCGGGGTAGGTAATTTTGAAGTTCTGCGCGCTGCTGGGCACCAGCATGGGCGCGTGGCCGAAAAGTTCCATGGCGCTGGATTCGTCGGTAACTTGATCCCCCGCAGCTTGCATGGCGCCCAGCAAAGCGCCGATGCGAAACATTTGCGGGGTGTGCGCCAGCCATTTATCGGCGCGCTCTATGGTGGCATTTACTCGATTTACGTGGTCGGTTTGGGCAGATTTGAGGGTATCGGGCAAGGGCAGCGCCAATAGCCCACCCACAGCGTCATGCTGGCAAGCGTCGATCAATGTGTTGATTTGCGCTGCCGTGACCAAGCAGCGTGCCGCGTCATGCACCAGCACCCAGTCGTGCGGCTGCGCACCCTGGCCCAGCAGATGTTTTAGGCCATTCAACACCGTGGCGGCCCTTGTGTCACCTGCACAGGCAGCTACAAAATGTGCAGCGCCTAGGTGCTGACCAAACAGCCCATCGTCCGCAGCTATCACCACCCAGGTTTGCGCAATGCGCGGCACCGCAGCAAAAGCTGCCAGCGTGTGTGCCACCATGGGCTGGCCAGCGATAGCTTGGTATTGCTTGGGCAGTGCATTGCTTACTTCAGCGACAGCGCGGGTGCCTGTGCCACCACAGGGAATCAGCGCAAAAAATTGGGGGCTAGATTGGGGGCTTTGGGTCATCACACTTCGTATCTTAAGCGGGTAGTCTAAAATCTAGTCTTCACACCCCACTGCTTTGACTTTGGGGTGTTTTGTATTTGTGGTCAAAAAACGTGGATTACCCCAAACTCTCTCCCGGCAAGCGGCACGCTGTGCCCCGCCCCATCAGCTCTGCTGACTCTTTGCTTTTGGCCGAATTTGCCACCCGCGAGAAGTCTGCCGGG
>JANOSN010000658.1:0-9381 GCA_031415895.1 Polaromonas sp.
GTTGGCCTTGCTGGTGGTGCCGTATCTTCGCCGCTTTGGGCAATTTACAGTGGCAGATTTTTTTGCTGCTCGGTATGGTGGCAACGCGCCGCGTTTAATGGCCGCCGCCGCAGCCATCATGTGCTCTTTTGTCTATCTCGTGGCACAGATCTATGCCGTGGGTTTGATCAGCTCTCGGCTAACAGGTATTGCATTTGAAATTGGTATTTTTCTGGGCTTAGGCGGTGTGCTGTTGTGTTCTTTTCTGGGCGGCATGCGCGCAGTCACGTGGACACAGGTTGCGCAATACATTGTGATGGTGATTGCATTTTTAGTGCCCGTGGTGTGGCTGTCTGTCAAGCAAACCAACTCGCCTTTGCCGCAGCTAGTGTATGGACAGCAATTAGAAAAAGTTACGCAACGTGAAGCGCAGCTTGTTGCCGATCCAGGCGAGCTACAAGTGCGTGAAATCTACCAAAAGCGCGTACGTGACCTAGACCTCAAACTAGCGCAACCAGCTCAGGCACTGGTACAAGATCGCAATGCAGCGCTAAAGAAAATTGCTGATTTGAAAAATGCTAACGCACCTGTGCGTGAGATAGCGCTTGCTGAAAGAGCTTTATTTAGTTTACCGCGCGATGAAAAAAAAGCCCAAGCTGAATGGCTGCAGGCCAAGGCTATAGCAGAAAGCCGTATTAAACCTTTGGCAGGCATGATGCCGCATGCACAAGAGTTTGCGGGTAAAAGCGATGGCACTGAGGCTGAACAAGAGGCCTATAAAGTATCACGCAATAATTTTCTAGCCTTGGTATTTTGTTTAATGGTGGGTACGGCTGCTTTGCCCCATGTGCTGACGCGCTACTACACCACGCCCAGCGTGCGCGAGGCCCGTAGCGCGGCAACATGGTCTTTATTTTTTATTTTGATAATCTACCTGAGTATTCCTGCCTTGGCAGTTTTAGTGAAGTATGAGATTTTTCATAACTTGGTGGGCACATCTTTTGACAAACTGCCGTCTTGGATCATGCAATGGAGCAAAGTAGACGCTAGCTTGGTGTCCGTTCTCGACATCAACCAAGATAATTTACTTCAACTTGCTGAAATCACCATCAGTGGCGATATTTTGATGCTGGCAACCCCCGAGTTGGCTGGGCTGCCGTATGTGATCGCAGGCTTGGTGGCTGCTGGTGGTTTGGCGGCTGCATTATCTACAGCAGATGGTTTGTTACTCACTATCGCCAGCGCTATGTCGCACGATGTGTACTACAAAATGGTTGCGCCGCAGGCTAAAGCCATGAGCCGCGTTACCATTTCTAAAGTGTTGCTTTTGATGGTGGCCCTGGCCGCGGCGTATATTGCTGCACAAAAGCCGGGGGATATTGTGTTTATGGTGACGGCAGCTTTTTCGCTGGCAGCGTCCATATTTTTCCCAGCTTTGGTGCTGGGTATCTTTTGGCGGCGTGCTAACTATTGGGGTGCAGTAACGGGCATGTGGGCTGGTTTTTCGGTCACGGTTTACTATATGGTGATCAATCAGCCTTGGTTACGCAATTTATTCGGTATCGAAAGTGCTACCTCTCTTTGGTGGGGCATACAGCCGTTAGCAGCGGGTGTTTTTGGTGTTCCGCTAGGCTTACTGGTCGTGCTGGTTGTTAGTTTGTTTACCGCGCCTCCCGGCCAAAGCTTTAATGATGTCGTAGACGACATTCGAGCTTCTAGCTAAATAATCGCTAGCCCAAGTGAGTTAAATTGTGTTGTTAAAGCTACTTGCCAAAGGTAAATTGTTGCCCATGCCTCAATAATTGTGGTGTAATTTAGTTGCAAGAATACTTACCCCATGAGACACAGAAAAACCGAATTAGGCAAACAGACTTTTAAAGAGCACAAAAACTCTTTAAGTCCCCGTCAGCGTTCAGCCTTAATTCTTTTTGATGGCGCTAAAGAAGACGATTTCATCTTAAAAGCTCTCGGGGCGACTGGGTTTAATCAAGATGACATTCAATTTTTGATAGATCAGGGCTTGATTGAAGCTTCGGATGACGTCCAGTCTAGGCCCTTTGCTGCTAGTTCAGGGTTTACCGGAATGTCTGGTTTTGGTGCCAACTCAGATTTTCAGACTAGCTTTCAAAATGTGCCTGCGCCGCAGCAACCAGCTGAATCGGCTATGTCAGAGCAAGACCGCTATAAGCTAGCCTACCCTATAGCCACACGCTTGACATCTGGCTTGGGTTTAAGAGGCTTTAGGCTGAACCTTTCTTTGGAGTCAGCAGGCAGCTACCGTGATCTGATAGCTCTGGCCCCCAAAATACGCGCAGCTGTCGGTGACGAAAAATTCGTTGAACTGTACCGCGCCTTAAAAGGACTTTAAGGCCTTTAGGCTCTTAATAAGGGTTTAAATCGCCTTACTAATCAATGTAGGCGAACCAAGTCATTAAAATCTTTGGCTTCAACATCCAAAGATACCAACTATGACGCAGGGCACCATCCGCATTCGCGGCGCACGGCAACACAATCTTAAAAACCTTAATCTGGATATTCGCACGGGCGAGCTGACCGTGGTCACCGGGCCTAGTGGGTCTGGCAAATCTAGCCTCGTGTTTGACACGCTGTTTGCTGAAGGCCAGCGCCGTTATGTAGAAACCTTCTCGGCCTACGCGCGGCAGTTTATGGACCGCATGGACAAGCCTGCGGTCGACCGTGTGGATGGTGTGCCACCTGCTATTGCAATTGACCAAACCAATCCTGTGCGCTCGTCCCGTTCTACCGTGGGCACGATGACGGAGATCAACGACCACCTCAAACTCTTGTTTGCACGTTTGGCTGACTTGTACGATTCGCAAACCGCGCTGCCAGTGCAGCACGATAGTGCTGACACTATTTATACACAAATGCTCGCGCGTGCGGGTCACGGTGAAACACGTGTGGTGCTGACATTCCCGGTTGAGCTGCCTGGCAACACCACGGCTGAGGAAGTAGTGCAGTGGTTGTCTGCCAGCGGCTTTACACGGGTGCAGGCTGAGCGCGAGGTGGCGACACCTGCGGGGCCGCGCAAAGTGCTGGACGTGGTGGCAGATAGATTCAAATTACAAACGGCTGAACAAGTGCGCGTGATGGAAGCCATTGAAACTGCGCTAAAACGCGGCAGTGGGCGGCTGATGGTGTATGCCGGTGACGAAGGGGCGCAACAGGTTTGGAGATTTTCTACCGGCCTTCACTGCCCTGAGAGTGATATTCGCTACACACAGCCTACGCCAAGCTTGTTCTCTTTTAATTCGGCCAACGGCGCGTGCGCCAAATGCAAGGGCTTTGGCCGCGTCATTGGCGTGGATTATGGTTTGGTCATCCCTAATGACAAACTCACTCTGCGCGCAGGGGCCATTAAGGTCATGCAAACGCCTGCATGGCAAGAGTGCCAGGATGACTTGATGCGCCACGCCGAACTGGCGGGCATACCGCGCGACACGCCATGGAACAAACTGACCCCTGAGCAAAAGCACTGGGTGATTGACGGTAACCCCAGCTACAAAGATGGCCAGTGGGGCAAGATGTGGTACGGCGTGAAGCGCTTTTTTGTCTACCTAGAAACCAAGTCGTACAAAATGCACATCCGTGTGCTGCTGTCTAAATACCGCAGCTATACCACCTGCCCCGTGTGCAATGGCGCTCGCCTGAAAACCGATGCACTGATCTGGCGCGTGGGCACCAAGCTGCAAGCTGATGCGGTGATGCCGCCTGCTAAACGCCTCATGCCCATGGGTGTGCAATGGACACGCGAGCAGCTAGAAAATCTTCCGGGTCTGTGCTTGTTTGACCTGATGCAATTGTCTATCGACAAGCTGCGATTATTTTTTGACACACTACAAGCTGAAACCAAGCAGGATAGCGCCAGCGGCGATGGGCAGGCGAAGGACGGTAAAGCACAAGCTAAGGATGGTAACGCGCAAGCGCTGAGGCTACTGCTCGACGAGATTTGTACACGTCTAAAGTACCTGTGCGATGTAGGCATCGGGTACCTCACGCTAGACAGGCAAAGCCGCACGCTGAGCGGCGGCGAGGTGCAGCGCATTAACCTGACCACGGCACTAGGCACCTCTCTGGTCAACACGCTGTTTGTATTAGATGAACCCAGCATTGGCCTGCACCCGCGCGATATGGACCGCATCACCCAGGCCATGCTGCGCCTGCGCGATGCTGGTAACACGCTGGTGGTGGTAGAGCATGACCCTGCGGTCATGCTGGCAGCAGACCGCGTGATCGACATGGGCCCAGGCCCAGGCGAGCGCGGCGGCGAGATGGTGTTTGACGGCACGCCCGAGGCGCTGCGCGATGCCCCTACTCTGACGGGTGACTATCTTGGCGCACGCAAGCAAATAGGCATGGGCTTTAAGCGCCTAGTCAGTGACAGCACGCCGCGCTTGATTTTGGAAGGCGCAAGCCAGCACAATCTGAAAAATGTATCAATTGAGATTCCGTTGCAGCGACTGGTGTGTGTCACGGGCGTCAGTGGTTCAGGCAAATCGTCGTTGATTCAAGACGTTTTGGCGCCTGCGCTGATGCGCCATTTTGGCAAAGCTACAGAATCACCCGGCACATTTGACCGCCTGCTAGGTGCTGAGCAGTTAAGCGACGTGGTGTTTGTTGACCAGTCACCCATCGGCAAAACCGCACGCTCTAACCCCGCCAGCTACGTAGGCGCATGGGACGCCGTGCGCGAGATATTTGCCAATGCACCATTGTCTAAGCAGCGAAGCTACACCGCCAGCAAGTTCAGCTTTAACAGCGGCGACGGGCGCTGCCCCACCTGCGGTGGCTCAGGCTTTGAGCATGTGGAAATGCAGTTTTTAAGCGATGTGTATTTGCGCTGCCAAGACTGCGATGGCAAGCGCTACCGCCCTGAGATTTTAGAAATCCAAGTCGAGCGAAAAGGCCACAGCGTGAACGTAGCGGATGTGTTGAACCTTACTGTCAGCGAGGCCGCAGCACTGTTTAGCAATGACCGCGATGTGATTCGGGCGCTGCAACCGATTGTGGACGTGGGGCTGGAATATGTGAAACTGGGCCAACCTGTACCTACGCTGTCAGGTGGTGAGGCGCAGCGCTTAAAGCTGGCGGGCTATTTGGCCGATGCAGCCAAGAGCGCGACATCCAGCAAGCAAACCTTGGCTAACAAAGGCACTTTGTTTTTATTTGATGAACCCACCACAGGCCTGCATTTTGAAGACATTAGCAAGCTCATGCGCGCGCTGCGCAAGCTGATGGACGTGGGGCATTCGCTCTTAATCATTGAGCACAACCTAGACGTCATACGCGCCAGCGATTGGTTGATTGACCTAGGCCCTGAAGGCGGTGATGCGGGCGGCCAAGTGTGCGCCATAGGCGCACCGGATGACCTGAAGCAGCACCCCACATCGCACACCGCCCGCGCGCTGCGTGAATACGATGCGGCCATGGGCTTAGGTGCCAACGAGGTACGCGAAAAAGGCAACATGCTGTGGAAGAACACCCAGCACACGCCCGCCCCGCGCCGCGTAGGTGCAGACAACGCCATTGAGATTGTTAACGCCAAAGAGCACAACCTCAAATCATTGAGTGTGAACATCCCGCGTGGCAAGTTCAGCGTCGTGACAGGTGTGTCTGGCTCTGGCAAATCAACTTTGGCTTTTGATATTTTGTTCAACGAGGGCCAGCGCCGCTATTTAGAAAGCTTAAACGCTTACGCACGCAGTATCGTGCAGCCCGCAGGCCGCCCCGAGGTGGATGCTGTGTATGGCATACCGCCCACCGTGGCGATTGAGCAGCGCTTAAGCCGTGGTGGGCGCAAGTCTACTGTGGGCACCACCACCGAGGTGTGGCACTTTCTGCGCTTGCTGTATGTCAAGCTGGGCACGCAGCATTGCACCAAAGACGATGCAGCCGTGCAACCGCAAACGCCCGAGAGCATTGCAGCGCAGCTGATGAAAACGTATCGTGGTCAGCACATTGGCCTACTGGCACCTTTGGTGATCAACCGCAAAGGTGTCTACACCGAGTTGGCAGACTGGGCGCGCCCGCGTGGCTACACGCACTTGCGCGTGGATGGCAACTTTTTGCCCACCACTAATTTTCCGCGCATTGACCGCTTCAAAGAGCACACCATTGAGCTACCGATAGCCGATATGCATGTGCTGCCTGAACACGAGGCCCTGCTGCGCAGCCATTTGGCCCGCGCGCTAGAGCACGGCAAAGGCATAGTGCACGTTCTGGGCCCCTTAGACGGGCTTCGCACAGCCATGGAGCTGCAGGGCACTACGGCGCATATCGGCAAGCTGCAAGTGTTTTCTACCAAACGCGCCTGCCCCGTGTGCAGTACCAGCTACAACGAGCTGGACCCGCGCCTGTTTAGCTACAACAGTAAACACGGCTGGTGCAAAGACTGCGTAGGCACGGGAGTGAAGCTGACCAAAGAACAGCGCAAAGCCTTTGACGACAGCGTGCAAGACGACGACAACAAAGGCCGAGAGCAAAGCTTTGCCGAGCCCGAAGTGGATGATGTGACCGATGCTGCATGTGCTACTTGTAGCGGCACGCGGCTTAACGCCATCGCTCGCGCAGTAAAGTTCCATGGTGTAGGCATTACCGACATTGCGCAACTCTCAGTGCGTGATGTGCGAGCCTGGGTGCAAGGCCTGAAGCTCACAGGACGAGACGCAGACATTGCACGCGACTTGGTACCCGAAATACAAAGCCGTTTAGAGTTTTTAGAAGAAGTAGGTTTGAACTACCTCACCCTAGACCGTGGCGCACCTACCTTAAGTGGCGGCGAGGCGCAGCGCATTCGCTTGGCCGCGCAGCTGGGCAGCAACCTGCAAGGCGTGTGTTACGTATTAGATGAGCCGACCATCGGCCTGCACCCGCGCGACAACCAAGTGCTGCTCAAAGCGCTTAAATCGCTCAGCGACAAAGGCAACACACTGGTGGTGGTAGAGCATGACGAAGACACCATCCGCCGCGCCGACCACATCATCGACATAGGCCCCGGTGCAGGCAAACGCGGTGGTAATTTAGTGGCGCAGGGCACGGTAGCGCAAATCTCCGCAGCTCCAGACTCCACCACTGGCCGCTACTTGCTGCACGCTATCAAACACCCGCTCAGCCTGCGCAGAAATGTGGACAACGGCGTCTCGCAATTGCCAGAATACAAATCCAGCTTCGTACCCAAACCCGAGAAGGTAAAAAAATCTAAAACGAAATTGGGGTCAGATCCCAATTCAGGACACGGTCTGTCCGGCGAAGGCGATGCAATTACGAAATTGGGCTCTGACCCCGATTCAGGACAACAACATTTGCGCGTAACCGCAGCCAACCTACACAACCTGCAAAACGTCACAGTAGATGTGCCACTGCACAGGTTAGTAGCAATAACCGGGGTCAGCGGTTCCGGCAAATCCACCCTAGCCCGCGACGTACTCCTGTCCAACGTCTACGCTGCAGTCACGGCCAAAGGCATAGGCCGCGAAGCCGGTAACCGCGCAGCCGCATTCACCACCTGGACCGGCTGTGAAAACATACAAGGCTGGCAACAAATCGACCGCGTGCTAGAAGTAGACCAAACCCCCATTGGCAAAACCCCGCGCAGCTGCCCCGCCACCTACATCGGCTTTTGGGATGTAATTCGTAAACTGTTCGCTGAAACTTTAGAGGCAAAGGCCAGAGGCTACCAACCCGCACGTTTTAGTTTTAACACCGGCGAAGGCCGCTGCCCCGGCTGCGAAGGCCAAGGCATGCGCACCATAGAGATGAGCTTTTTACCCGATGTGAAAGTACCTTGCGAGGTATGCCACGGCGCGCGCTTTAACCCCGAGACATTGGCCGTCAGCTGGCGCGGCAAAAGCATAGGCGACGTGCTGCAAATGGAGGTAGACGAGGCAGTAGACTTTTTCGCCACCATGCCCAACATCAGCCACCCGCTGCAACTGCTCAAAGACGTAGGCCTAGGCTACCTCACATTAGGCCAACCATCGCCCACCCTCAGCGGCGGCGAGGCACAGCGTATCAAGCTAGTGACAGAGCTCAGCAAAGTACGCGACGACATCACCAAGCGCGGCCAAAAAGCCCCGCACACTTTGTACGTGCTAGACGAACCCACCGTAGGCCTGCACATGGCCGACGTAGAAAAACTTATCCACGTGTTGCACCGCTTGGTCAATGGTGGTCACAGCGTTGTCGTTATCGAGCATGACTTAGATGTGATAGCCGAAGCCGATTGGGTAATTGACCTGGGGCCTGAGGGCGGCAAAGAAGGTGGAAAGATCGTCGCGCAGTGCACGCCAGAGCAGTTGGTCAAGTTGGGTACGCACACGGGCGTTGCGCTGAGGCCCGTGTTGGCTAGGAGCTAGAGCCTAGATGCTATAAAAATAGTAGCTGTTTGAGCAGTAAATGCTTGGACTACCAGCCTATTTCACAGAAAACTACCTGTTTTTAGTCTTCTTTTTCGGCGCTGAGTTGACAGGCGGCGTGTCAGCTTGCACAGCAGGTGGAGTGATCATCGTGAGATCATCCGCGCCCGTTATTGACAGGTAGTTAGCGCGACTTACTACAGGTGTGCCAGTTTTGGCTTCTAGCGCTTTGCGGGCGTTGCCAGCAATCTTGTCGCCTTCTTTCGCTGTGCTGCGGTTTTCTACAAAGCCCAGCGAATCGCTGCGGCGCGCTATCTCGGTGGTGCTCGCTTCACCCAACATGGTGAAGATCAGTTCCAAATCCGTCATATGGTCGCGCAGGTTGTTGCCTGTTTTCACCACGCCCAGGCCCTTGTGCAGGCTGTGCTCGCCCGGTGTGAGGCCAAACGTGGCGCGGGCAATCTCGGCGGTGAGGATGGAATACTCTTTACCTTCTGCCACGCCACGTGCTTTCCACTCGTCCGTCAACTCGCCGCGTACCGAGATAGACCGCAACCGCTTTTCAATCCACGCCTGCGGGTAACCCTTGGCTTGGTACAGCTCGCGGGCGCGGGCACTAGCCAATTCAGGATTTTCGATCTCTTTGACGCGCTCATAGCCCACCTGCGCCAGCCAGCGTTTAAACGGCTCTGCCTTGGGCGACGGGATGGACTGAATGATGCGAAACAGGCCCTCAGTGTTAGCGCAGTTGAGACGTTGCGGGCCGCCCGCAGTCTCAATCTGAAGGGGGGTGGCAATTTGCCCCCACCCTTTGGCTAACTCTTTGTCGCGGCGGCGCAAATCCTTGACGTAGCCTTCCGGCTGAACGGAGTCGGTCAGGACTGCAACGACATCCACGATCGCGAACCACCACTCCTTCTTGTGCCAGCTGCGGCGGATGGTCTGTTCCTGAAAAACGGCGATATGACTCTCAGACGCTTTGGCGCCAGTTTCAGATTTCTTACTCATAGCCCAGCTCCTTCAGGTA
>JANOSN010000659.1:0-1509 GCA_031415895.1 Polaromonas sp.
CCACCTTCGTTAGCAGCACAGAGCCTACTGGCAAACCAGTGATCGGATCGGTGGCTGTATTGCCCTGCGCAATGCGCTCCAAGCGCCGCTCGCTTTGGTAGCGTGCTATGGTCAGCCCAACAGCCAACAACAGGTACAGCATCGTCGCAGCTGTCACTATCAGCCATACCCATACCGGCGCAGAAAGACCCAAGCCTTTGGCATACAAACCCAGCACCATGACGGCCAGGCTGGTACACGCTATCAGCATCCAGCGGGCTAGCGCATCACCAAGCACCATGTTGCGCACTGTCAAACCTATTGCCACCAGTACCGGCACCATATTGACAACGCCACTGGCAGTCAGCAACTGCACCACAGAAATATCAGGGCGCGCGTACCACAGCGCCAACACGGCTAAACCGCCCAGCCATGAACACAGCGAGCCCAGTGTCACCCACCGATTAGCGCCGCGCTCTTCGGCGGTGATGCCCAGCCAGCTGCTCAAATACACCAAGCACAACGCTCCACTGAACGGCCCTATGGTGATTTTTAAAGGCAGTAATGTGCGTGCATCGGTGATACCCAATAAAAACTCGGGCAGGCCAGACATGAGTATGGCGCTGGCGCTGATCAGACCAATCAATGCCAAACCGCGCCAAGCCGCCACGGTGGGCGCGCGCAGGGCTGCCGCAGCCGCTGTACAAGTCAGCAGCGATGCGGCACCTGTCATGCCCGACCATAGAAATAATTCTAAAGTACTCATTTATAAATTAACAAACTTTACCTCTTGTAACTTTTCTCAATTTTCACATAAAACCAGCTGACGATCATTGATCCTGGTAGTACTTGAGTAATCCTTTAGTGATTTTTTCTGGGTTTTTTAATTTTTAGTATGCCGCGCCGTATGCAAAACGACATTTCTTAGATTCAGCACCCTCAAAAGCGCAAGTTTTGCAAGAATTTAATTGGCTTAATAATTACGTTTAGGTAAATGCATTATGATTAGTGAAACTATTTGGAGATTACCATGTCTGCCGTACTTGCACCGTCTGCGCCCACTGCCACCTTGCCACCACCCGCCAAAGTGCAGCAACTGCACCACTACGCTTACCGCGCCAAAGACGCCGAAGAAACTCGGGTGTTTTATGAAGACATTTTGGGTTTGCCGATGTACCACATCATCCAAAGTGACATCGTGCCCAGCACGGGGGAGTATTGCCCGTACATGCACTTTTTCTTCAGGCTGCAAGACGGCAGTTTTATAGCGTTCTTTGACTTGGGCGATGACCAAGCTGGCCTGCCCAGCCCCAACACGCCCAAGTGGGTCAACCACATCAGCTTTCGGGTCAACACGGTGCAAGACCTGGTCGACACCAAGGCACGGCTGCAGGCCCACGGCATTGAAGTGCTGGGCGTCACGGACCACCACCTTTTTAAAAGCATTTACTTTTTTGACCCCAACGGTATTCGGCTGGAGTTAACGGCGCAGTTAGCCGATGAATTTCAAATGCTGCAAGAGAGCAAAAC
>JANOSN010000660.1:0-2097 GCA_031415895.1 Polaromonas sp.
GTTGGGTACCCTATGCCACCCGGTCCTTCGGCCCTGATTGGGATGGCACAGGGTACCCAACACAGCAGATCGCTTGTAGCTGGCTGAGGTCACACTCGTAGATCGTCACGTTGTCGAACTTGGTCACAAACTAAGAACCGCGTGCCTTAACTACTAAATCGCCCAGGGTGAAGTGGTGGGATCGTATCGCTGCAAAAACTGCAGCGAGGTGCGGTAAACCACCTCAAGATGTCTACTAATTGCGCGCGTGTTCACGGAAGTTTTTGTAGCGATATGTCCCGCCGCCCGCCACGGCTAAACAACGAAGAAATGCATTGCCACAGGGGAGTCCGCCCCCCGACCTAAGCAAACAAACAATACGCTACAAATTCAATAGCGTAGAAAGCAATAAATACTTGGACTACAAGCACTCTTCATTAGAATTTAACCAAGTAAGCCAACTACAACTGTAATAAACACTTAAGCCCCACGACTAAGACTTTTACACAAGGAGATCACTATGCATCGTATAGGTATTTTGATGGCAGGTTTAGCCCTATCCACAGGTGTTTTAGCGCAGGCTGATGGTTTGATCAGTGTGGCGAGCCCGCACACCGCCGCAGTCACCATGAACAAGCTAGAAGCCGTCGTCAAGGAACGCGGCTTAAATATATTTGCACGCATTGACCACGCAGCCGGTGCCACCAAAATTGGCAAAACTTTGCGCCCCACCGAGCTGTTAATTTTTGGCAACCCCCAAGGCGGTACACCGCTGATGGAATGCGCACAGACTACAGGCATTGACTTGCCCCTTAAAGCACTGGTGTGGCAAGACGAAGCAGGCAAAGTCATGCTGAGCTACAACGACCCCGCATTTCTGGCCAAACGCCACGGCGCAGCCAGTTGCCCGGTGGTCGAGAATTTAAGCAAAGCATTGGGCGGCATTGCGCAAGCTGTCATTGCGCCGTAAAGTAGATGAAAGCTGCATGCTATGGATACCCAGCACGTCAATCGAGCTTGATGCCCAAATCCACCGCAAGCTTAATCCACACTGGCACGTCACGTGCCCAGTCGTCGCGGGTGTCTTGCAGGTTTTTAGGCTTGTTAGGGATTGCAAAAGTCTCGCGTAGTTGCGTGGCTTTTAAGGTGTTGGCCCCTTCTACTGCAACCTGAGACAGTGCGCGTAATACGACCTCTGGTGTACCAGCCGGAGCCATCAATGGTAAGCCGCCTTCTAGTGTGACCAAACGGCCTTGAATTCCCTGCTGCGTGAGCGTTGCCACATCGGGCAGCTTGGGCGAGCGGTACGAGCCCGTCACGCCTATAGCGCGCACGCCGCGCGACTGTACGGTGGCAAATGATTGGTAGCTGCCAATAGCCACTTGCAATTGCCCGGCAGCCAGGTCGACCCACATAGGTGACTCACCACGGTAGTTGATGGTGACAATTTTTGTGCCTTCATTGCGATTGGTTTGGTCAGCTACCATCTGCGGATAACTGCCCGGTGCATAGCTGCCCATGTTGGTAGGATTTTTCTTGGCGTAGTCGATCAGCTCGCGCATATTATTCACGCCAAGCTTCTCAGGCACACCCACCACCAGCGGCCCCGATGGAAAGAAAGCCACGGGTACTACATCTTTATCCAGGTTGTAGGGCAGCTTGTTGTAGAGCACACGGTTTTGCCATACCGTGCCCGAGGTGGTCATCAGCAATGTATATCCGTCGGCTGGCGACTTGGCCACAACATCAATAGCAATGATGGCGCCCGCGCCAGGCTTATTTTCGACAATCGCTTGAATGCCAAATTTTGCAGTGAGTTGCTCTGCATACAGCCGCGCATACGAATCGGTCAAGCCGCCGGGCGCAAACGCGACGATGATGCGAATTGGCTTGTTCGGCCATGGCGCAGTTTGCGCCAGTGCATTTTTCATCACTGCAGGTACAGCCAGCGCGCCTACTGTTAAACCAGTAGTGGCAATCAGCTGGCGACGCTGCAATAGCAATTGTGTGTTTGTGATTTTTTTCATGTTACGCATTTATAGCATAGGCACGCTGCGCCAGCGCCTGGGCCAGTACCTGCGCGGGGTCTAGCAGCTGGTCAGCACTTAAGCAGTGCAC
>JANOSN010000661.1:0-10452 GCA_031415895.1 Polaromonas sp.
CGCCTGCAAACGTGACCGATGGTATTTTGCAAGTACGGCCTTGGGCCGTTGACGTGAGCTCGGGGGTAGAGATATCCAAAGGTATCAAAGACCCCGAAAAGATCATTCAGTTCGTTGCTGCGGTACGCCGCGCAGATGAACACATTGCAAAGACACTTTCATGACATATGCACAACCCGACGCCAGCGGACACTTTGGCAAATATGGCGGCAGTTTTGTCTCCGAAACCCTCACGCACGCCATCAATGAGCTGCGCGAGGCGTATGCCCATTACCAAAAAGACCCAGAGTTTGTCCGCGAATTCAACTACGAGCTAGCCCACTTTGTAGGCCGCCCCTCGCCCATCTACCATGCAGCCCGCACCAGCCGCGAGATGGGCGGCGCACAGATTTACTTCAAACGTGAAGACTTGAACCACACTGGCGCGCACAAAATCAATAACACCATTGGTCAAGCCTTACTTGCCAAGCGCATGGGCAAGCCCCGTGTGATTGCCGAGACGGGCGCAGGCCAGCACGGTGTGGCTACAGCTACTATCTGCGCGCGGTACGGCCTAGAGTGCGTGGTATACATGGGCAGCGTAGACGTGGCCCGCCAGAGCCCCAATGTCTACCGCATGAAACTATTGGGTGCCACGGTAGTGCCTGTTGAGTCAGGCAGCAAAACCCTCAAAGACGCTTTGAATGAAGCCATGCGCGACTGGGTAGCCAATGTGGACAACACCTTCTACATTATCGGCACCGTAGCAGGCCCACACCCCTACCCCATGATGGTACGTGATTTTCAAAGCGTGATTGGGCAAGAATGCTTGACGCAAATGCCATCGTACTTGGGTGGCGATAAGCAACCTGATGCTGTTGTAGCCTGCGTAGGCGGTGGCAGTAATGCCATGGGCATCTTCTACCCCTATATTGCGCATGAAAAAACCCGGTTAATTGGTGTAGAAGCCGCAGGCGAAGGGCTAGACAGCGGCAAGCACAGTGCGTCCATTACTCGCGGTACCCCAGGTGTGCTGCATGGTAACCGCACCTACTTGTTGCAAGACGAAAATGGTCAAATCACTGAAACACATTCCATCAGTGCAGGCTTAGATTACCCAGGCGTCGGCCCCGAGCATGCATGGCTTAACGACATTGGCCGCGCTGAATATGTAGGCATTACTGACAAAGAGGCCTTGGATGCCTTCCATTACGTTTGCCGCACTGAGGGCATCATCCCCGCGCTTGAGTCCAGCCACGCAGTAGCCCACGCCATGAAGATGGCTAAAGCCATGCGCACTGACCAGAGCATTTTGGTCAACCTGTCGGGACGCGGCGACAAAGACATAGGCACCGTAGCAGACCTGAGCAATGCCGATTTTTACTGCCGTCCTTCATGCCGAGGCCAGTCAGTCAAAGGCTCTGAACAAGTGATGAAGGTGGTGAAATGAGCCGCATTCAATCTACATTTGACGCACTGAAGGCGCAAGGCCGCACCGCGTTAATTCCCTATGTCACGGCTGGCTTTCCCTATGCCAATATCACGCCTGATTTGATGCACGCCATGGTGGGCGCTGGTGCTGATGTGATCGAGTTGGGCGTGCCGTTCAGCGACCCCATGGCAGATGGCCCCGTGATTCAAAAAGCAGGAGAAAAAGCTCTGGCACTGGGCATTGGCACAGCGCAAGTGCTGGAGATGGTTAAAGCCTTTCGTACTAAAGACAGCTCTACCCCCGTAGTATTGATGGGTTACGCCAACCCGATTGAACGCTACGACAGCAAACGTGGTGAAGATGCCTTTGTGCGCGATGCCTCAGCCGCTGGTGTCGACGGCGTGTTGGTGGTGGACTATCCGCCCGAAGAGTGCGAAGACTTTGCTGCAAAGCTGCGTGCTAACAAGATGGATTTGATCTTCTTGCTGGCACCCACCTCCACCGACACGCGTATGGCCTTGGTAGGCCGTTTGGCCAGCGGTTACGTCTATTACGTCTCACTCAAAGGCGTCACTGGTTCAGGTGCATTAGATACCGATGCGGTAGCCCAAGCTATCCCTCGCATCAAGCAGCATGTGAAAATACCTGTAGGCGTAGGGTTTGGAATACGCGACGCGACCACCGCCAAGGCAGTTGGGTCTGTTAGCGATGCTGTGGTGATTGGCAGCAAAATTATTCAATTGATCGAAGACCAACCCCATGAGCGCGTATGCGCTGTGGCCGCAGACTTTTTGCGCAGTATTCGCGCTGCGCTAGACTCTTGACATTAAAGGAAACGCTATGTCTTGGTTAGAAAAACTACTCCCCTCCAAAATGGAGGCTAACAGCTCCACCGAACGCCACCAGGTGCCCGAGGGCCTGTGGATTAAGTGTCCTAGCTGCGATAGCGTGTTGTACAAAACTGACCTTGAGCAGAACCACAACGTTTGCCCTAAATGCAGCCACCACCATCGCATTGGCGCACGCGCTAGATTGAATGGGCTGCTTGACGCAGAAGGTCGTTACGAAATCGGCCAAGAGGTCATCCCTGTGGATGCCCTGAAGTTCAAGGACAGCCGCAAGTACACCGAGCGTTTAAAAGAAGCGCTAGAAACCACCGGGGAAACTGATGCTCTCATCGTCATGGGTGGAGCCATTCAAAGCATTGAAGTTGTCGTAGCTTGCTTCGAATTTGAATTTATGGGTGGCTCTATGGGCTCAGTCGTTGGCGAGCGCTTTGTACGCGGCGTTGAAACTGCCATTGCACAAAAAGTACCTTTCATTTGCTTCACCGCTACAGGTGGTGCGCGCATGCAAGAAGGCTTGCTGTCACTTATGCAAATGGCCAAGACCAATGCATCGCTCACACGCTTAGCCAAAAAGGGGCTGCCTTACATCAGCGTGCTAACCGACCCTACCATGGGCGGCGTCAGCGCAGGCTTTGCTTTTGTGGGCGATATTGTGATTGCAGAACCTAAAGCTTTGATTGGTTTTGCAGGCCCGCGCGTCATCGAGAATACCGTGCGTGAAAAACTACCAGAAGGCTTTCAGCGTGCAGAATTTTTACTGCAGAAAGGCGCTGTTGATTTCATTTGCGATCGCCGTGAGTTACGCCAAAAACTCTCCTCTAGTTTAGCTATGCTGCAGCGGCTACCAGCTGATGCTGTAGCTTAATTAGCTATCTTTACAGTCAGTACCGTGGTGCTGCATTCATTACCGCTTTTTCCCTTGGGTACTGTGCTGTACCCAGGGGGTTATTTACCTTTGCAAATTTTTGAAGTCCGGTATCTGGACATGATGAAGAAATGCATACAAGCTGGTGCACCATTCGGGGTTGTTGCGCTAACACAAGGCAGCGAAGTGCGTGGCCCAACAAATCATGAATCTTTCGCCGATGTAGGAACACTAGCCACCATTGATAACCATCAAAGCCCACAACCGGGGCTTCTATTGGTCCATTGCATTGGGGCGCAACGCTATCGCATCACACACCGTGAACAGCTTAAACACGGCTTGTGGATTGCCGATGTTGAGCACATTGAAGCGGACCAAGCCGTCAAAATACCCCAAGAACTATTACACTGCGCCACCCTGTTACGCAAAATCGTCCAATCGCTGCCAGAATCAGCGCAACAGCACTATCTTGAAGCTCCACAAGACAGTTATGATGACTGCGTATGGGTAGCTCATCGCTGGTGTGAACTTCTACCGATGCCTACGCAGCTCAAGCAGAGAATGCTGGAACTAGACAATCCAATCGTTCGGCTAGAGCTTATTAGCGATATGCTGGATAAGTTTGAGCTAACCTAAATCACTTATTTGACCTTTTTGCTATATATTCAATAGCATTATAAGCAATAAATACCTGGACTATAAGCATATTTAACGTGAAAAGATTGCTTGATCTCAGCTTGGCGATAGTAGTTTTGTTACTGATGGCATTGCCAATGTGCATCGTGGCGCTGGCCATCAAACTAAGCTCCAAGGGTCCCGTGCTGTATTGGTCACAACGGGTTGGTAAGCACAATAAGCTATTTAAAATGCCCAAACTGCGCAGTATGCGCCACGGCACACCAGCAGTGGCCACTCATCTGCTAGAAGACCCGGCTCAGTATTTGACTCCAATTGGGTCCTTTTTACGTAAATCCAGTCTCGATGAAGTACCGCAACTTTGGAGCATTCTTACAGGCGATATGAGCTTTGTGGGCCCACGCCCTGCACTCTTCAACCAATATGATTTGATAGCCCTGCGAAAACAACATGGTGTAGATAATCTACTGCCAGGACTGACGGGCTGGGCGCAAATCAACGGCCGAGATGAATTATCTATCACAGACAAGGTAGACTTCGATGCAGCATATTTACGCAACCGGTCTTTCGTTTTAGATTTGACTATTCTCTGGAGAACTTTCATCAAAGTTTGCAAACGCTCTGGTGTTTCCCATTAGCCATTGTTGCCAAACTTCTCGCATAACCTGTCTGTTGACTTAAGCATACTGCACATCCATGACCTCTGCACACATCACCGACACCATGCTCGCATTGCCCCGCCCGGCCAAGCGCTTGTTGGCAATGTGCGTAGATATCTGCCTATGCGTATTAACCGTCTGGATCGTTCTGTGCCTGCGGCATGAAACCTGGGTCACCATCCAAGGTTACCAATGGCTACCGGTCATCTTGGCACCTCTATTTGCTATTCCGTTATTTATCGTTTTTGGCCTTTACCGCGCCATTTTTCGATTTGCTGGACGCGAGGCATTAGTTGCCGTGGCACGTGCTATGGGTGTCTACACCTTGATGTACAGCGCTGTTTTTGTAACCACCAGCTACCAAGATGTTCCCCGCACCATAGGTTTACTGCAACCTGCCCTATTATTGCTTAGCGTTGGCGCAGTGCGACTCGCAGCGCGCCATCTGTTGGGTGAGCCTTACGTAGTAAAACTACGCTCGCTTAGCGCTGCCAATGTATTGATTTATGGAGCAGGTGATTCAGGTTTGGCCTTAGCGTCAGCATTATCCAAAAACAACGAGATGCGGGTTGTAGGATTTTTAGACGATAACCCCAGCTTGCATCGCGGCCTGTTGATGGGGATGGATGTCTACAACCCTCATGATTTGGTAAAAATAGTGGAGCGTCTTCAGGTTCGCGACGTCCTGCTAGCCATGCCTGCCATTACGCGTCAAAGGCGCAATGAGATTCTCAAAATCATTAGCCAAGCGCGAGTGGCAGTAAGAACCTTGCCCACACTCTCAGACTTGGCGACGGGCCATATTCAAGCCAGTGATTTACGTGAGTTGGACATTGAAGATTTGCTCGGCAGAGATGCCGTTGCGCCTGATCCGGCGTTATTATCCAAAAATATAAAAAACAAGATAGTGCTTGTTACTGGCGCGGGAGGATCCATCGGTAGTGAGTTGTGCAGGCAAATTCTGCACATCCAGCCCACAAAGTTAATTTTGCTCGAACTTAACGAATTTGCACTCTACACCATCAACGAAGAACTCGTTGCGTTATGTAAGACAATCCAAAATTCAAAAATCGAAATCATCCCTCTGCTAGCTTCAGTTCAGGACAAAGAACGAGTATCGGAAATAGTAAAAACTTTGCAGCCCAACACGATCTACCACGCAGCAGCTTATAAACATGTACCTTTAGTCGAATCCAATCCAGTAGCAGGTATACACAATAATGTTTTTGGAACACTGAACATAGCTCAAGCAGCCATTGAGTTTGGCGTTGAAGACATGGTGCTAATTAGTACAGATAAGGCAGTACGCCCAACCAATGTCATGGGGGCTACCAAGCGACTCGCAGAAATGATATTGCAAGCACTTGCCCACCATACAGCAGACCATAAAACACATACCAAGTTTTGCATGGTGCGCTTTGGTAATGTGCTTGGCTCATCCGGTTCAGTAGTTCCAAAATTTCGCCAACAGATCCAACAAGGTGGTCCCGTTTCGGTCACTCATCCTGATGTAACCCGTTACTTTATGACTATCTCAGAAGCAGCTCAATTAGTTATCCAAGCCGCAGCCATGCCCAATGTGCAGGCAGGTACTGCGGAGGTTTTTGTTTTAGATATGGGGCAACCCGTAAAAATAGTAGATTTAGCACGATCCATGATTGAGCTATCTGGTTTTACGGTACGCGACGGAAAAAATCCTGGTGGCGATATGGAAATCTGCATCACAGGCTTACGCCCAGGTGAAAAGTTGTATGAAGAATTACTAATTGGCGGCAACCCCGTAGTCACTACGCATCCCAAAATCATGCGTGCCAAAGAAATTTTTACTCCGTGGTATCAGCTTACGGTGCAGTTGGATAGTTTATCAACGTTGAACCTTGAAAGCAGCTTCAAATCAGTTACCACCCGATTGCACGATATAGTGAAACAATACAACCCAGCAAAAGATTTATCAAAAGAAGCAATGTCGAATTGATTATTACTATTTTTCTTACAAACAACATAGGTCTAGACAATCCGCATGATTGCACTATGGTTGTAACTGAGCAAAATAATTTTTGTGATTTCGAATTTACATTATATAAAATAAACTGACTAGTACCTAACCGAACAGAAGAATCAAATCGTTTGCAAGTACCTAAATCGTTTTATATTGTATTTGATCCTGATTGAATTAAATTCACTTAACCTCGCATCTATGCTTGATTTACTCGAGTTGTCAATCGACTACGAGCTAATTGCTATCACCACAACAAATAGATATGACAGCTTCGTCCAATCAGGAAATACTGCAGAAACTTCGACTGCGCTCCAACTTAGTTGCATCCAAAGACGGAAGTCAAGGATTGGATGTACTCTCAAGTCTTTACCAATACTTGAGAGCATATGACCTTACTCGTGCTCGGGTAGGTTTAGGAGCTAAAGTGCTCGATTGGGGTGGTGGCAGTGGTCACTTCTCATTTTTCCTTAATGAGGCCGGCTATGAAACACATATATACGCCTTTGACGAGCCCCAATTCATACAACAGGAAATCGCTAGCGGGGAGATTATGTACCACAAGGCAAATGCGACTGAACCGATTCGTATTGACTATGCCGATGAAAGTTATGATGCCATATGCTCCATTGGAGTTTTAGAGCATGTGCGGGAAATCGGAGGAAATGAGCGAGCCTCAATACATGAAATTAGTCGTTTGCTTAAACCAGGTGGTGTCTTTCTCTGTTATCACTTTCCGAACAAAAGTAGTTGGATAGAGTATTTGGCAAACCGTTTTGGTTCCTATCATCATCAATACACCTACGATCAAGCAATGATAGATGCAATCTTTAAAGACGTTCTGCAAATTCAAACATGCAGTCGTTACGCCCTATTGCCACGAAACAGCTTAAGACGTTTACCCAAGTTTATTGCCGACAATGTTTTTTTTGCGCGGGCTTTTGATGCGGTTGACTCTGCAATTTGCGTACTGTTGCCGTGGATCAATCAAAACTGGGTAATTGTCGCCACGAAGCCGCAGGCCTTAGCAAAAGCTCTTTGAACCTACATGTCGAAATGACTATCTCAACCCAATTTTCACCCAACAAAGCAAGCATCAGTATTTGCATTCCTGCCTACGGTAGACCTGATGAGTTTTCATTGTTACTGAAAAGCTTGCGTCTTTTATTATCTCCAGCACATGAAATTTTAATATGCGAAGATGATTCGCCTCAACGTCAGCAGGTATTCGACCTAGCACAAAATTTTATTCACGAGATGCGTGATGTTCCTACCGCAATACGTTATGTCA
This sequence comes from Polaromonas sp., assembly GCA_031415895.1. Taxonomy (GTDB): domain Bacteria; phylum Pseudomonadota; class Gammaproteobacteria; order Burkholderiales; family Burkholderiaceae_C; genus JAAFIP01. The sequence goes on from JANOSN010000661.1 coordinate 7,707, forward strand.
ATAATGATAAAAACTTGGGCTACGATGGTAATCTACGTAACCTGATCAGTCTAGCTACAGGAGATTACGTTTTTTTTATTGGCAATGATGACTACGTCTTGCCACAAGCAATAGACTTAGCTACGAATTTCTTACGCCAACATAGAGTCCTGGCTGCATCACGTAGCTTTGCCCGCTTCTCCACAGACCCTTTAAAACCACTAGGATATTCACGGGTGTACCAATCAAATCAATTGATCACCAAGGATAATACCAGTGCTGGTATGGTTCAACGAATTGGCGGATTCTTTGGTGGCTTAATTTTTGATCGTCAGTGGGCCGCATCAATAGCAACCACTGAGTACGACGGTACTCTTTACTATCAAATGTATTTGCTCTTAAATGCATATGCCACAGGCGCTATAGGCTACATGTGCGAACCCACTGTAGCTGCACGAGCGGACAACGCACCGTTGTTTGGTAACGCTCAATCCGAACAAGGCCACTTTACACCTGGTCGCTACAGCGCTCAGGCGCGAGGCAAAATGTGGGAGTCCATTCTTCGCATCGGCCGTGATACTGAAATTAAAACGGGCGTTCCTATTTCTGTGTCCCTTCAACAGGAACTTAGTAGTCGCATGTCGTTCCATGTGTTTGAAATGTTTGCTAGCAGGCCGCGAAGAGAGCAGATAGAGCTTAGGCAAGAGCTTGTGCGATTAGGGCTATTTGAACACTGGATGCCCAAAACTTTATACGCTGTGAACACGATCTTTGGCTCTTACAGTGCGCTGGCCTACCGAATAGCAAGAAACATACTTCAACGGTGATCTGCACCATGAAAAGTCTCATGCAACAAATTAAGAGCAGCTTTGTACGGGAGAGACCGCTTTTTGCGATCTTAAAAATTGCTCGCTACGGGTATTACTTTTTGCGCAGTCTCCCGCTAGGATGGAGTCTGGATGCACCTGGCTTATACATCGGCCCGAAATTTTTACTGCTCGGAACTAGGTATCTTAGTATTGGAAGGAATTTCTATGCCCATTCAAACTTATGGATAGAAGCCATCCCCGAGTACAAGGGCCAAAAATTCGAACCTTCCATCCGTATTGGCGATAACGTCAGCATGGGCGACTCCGTGCACATCAGCAGTAACAGCAAAGTACTAATAGGAAACAATGTTTTATTTGGCAGCAATGTATTTATTGGGGATCATCAGCACGGATGCTATTCGGAATTTCAACAATCAAATCCTAATCTTGCCCCTGCCCTGCGTCTGTTAAGCATCTCGCATGGAATCGAAATCGGAGACAACACGTGGATTGCGAACAATGTGGTTATTACTGGCAATGTCAAAATAGGCCGCGGCTGCATCATAGGCGCCAACAGTGTTGTCAATCAAGATATTGAGGACGATACATTGGCAGCCGGCGCTCCTGCCCGCACTATTAAGCGCTTCGACGCTCTTCAAGGTACGTGGATCAAACTTTAACGACATAGGTAAATATAGCGTAGTTGATTGCGAAATGTCCACAAACGATCCACAAGTTTTGCAAACATGAATAGTCCGAATGCCAACGGCTTCGGAAATGTTAGCATGGATTTGTGCAAAAGCCTGTACGCCCAAGTAGGATGCCAGAGAACAAGTGCAGATTCACAGTCCTCTTGAACAAAATTATTTCCAACCCTTAGGCGGCTTAACCAAATGAGGCTTGGAAGATACGTCCAACCCAAGCGGAGCATGATGGAATTGAGTAATACAACTTTACCGCTTAAACGATCAAGAAGTATTTCCGGTAGGTGCTTGCCAAACACAGTCAACAGTTTGTACCCGCCTGTGTTTCCTGAGCTAGCAATGACGCACGCACCTTGAGCGACTGCAAACTGATTACCGTGAATTAAAGCATGCAGCATCCAGGCCATTTGAAGCATATTTGTTTGCACCAACGCTTTGGGATCGTAGGCTGACTCATTCGGCCGCCAGTGAATACTCTTAACAATCCACGATGAAATGAATGTCAAATTCACATGACATAACGCCGCGAGTTGCTCAGCAGTTAGGCTATTAAATTGCCGTCCTGGTTTTTCTAGCGCTTTCGCTGGAATAGCAAGATCGCTCAATGTCCAATAACTTGGTAAATAGATTAGATCAGGCGAATGACTTCCTAAGTACGCCAAAAGAGGCCTAAGCAAGCCCGCCACCATCAAATCGTCATCGCCCAAAAGCCAAAAATAAGGAGTTGCGACATGATCAACAGCGTTCATAAAATTTTGATCAGGACCAACATTGCAGACTTGCTGGATCAACACAATCCAAGGATTGATCTCGATGATGGACAACACATCCGCAGACACTCCACCAGGGGTGGCATTATCAGAAACAATTACATGAATCAACCCTCGCACTTGATCGTACTCAGCTACTAGCCAATGCAGCAATCTCTTGAGCTCTGCAGAACGCTTGTAAGTTGGGATGACGATGGTCAAATGCATGAATCAGTTTTCTAGCTCGAAGTGCGAGAATCAACCGTTTTTCTAAATGCTCTGGCTAATAAATGCCATATTGTCCAAAAAATAATAGAGATCGAATGTAGCACTCTCTGGAGGTTTCTATTTTTTCGTGCAGCAAAGAAATCGATCATAAAATGTGCGATCGTAGTAAGTGATCCAAGCGTAGAGATTTTTTCAACAGCCATTATGTAGTGCGAGCAGAGCCGTTCGTTCGTCATGATAGATCGGTACCCAAAGGATGCAGCCCAAGCACCGCAAA
>JANOSN010000662.1:0-1078 GCA_031415895.1 Polaromonas sp.
GCCCCCCCCCTTGGCTGTCCAGGCCCAAATCAGGGTCACGCCTGCGCATCTTCTTCCAGTAGTCCGACGGATCGGCAGCATCCGTCCGCGCGGCCACAATGTCGGTAATGACAAACCACCATTCGTCGTTGTGCAGCGTGCGCCGGATTTCTCGGCTCTGGAACAGCGCCACGCGGGCCTCGGGATGGTTGTCGGGCTCAGTCATTTCCCGCCCCCTGATACTGCGGCCAACACATCCAGCATCACACCAATGCATGCCGAGCAGTCTTCGCTTTGGTAAATAAGGAATTGCTGAGGGGCAGTCATATCAACATCGCGCATGTGGCATTTAAGGATTTTCTAAACAACTGTTATTTTAATCAGTATTTTGCAAAACAAAGCAATTTCTTGAACCAATGAAACGCTAGAAGCCGTGTAGGTTACTATAAATTTAATAGCTGCTTAAGCAGTAAATACTTGGACTACAAGGCTATTTTGTTGATAAACGTGCGCTAAACAGCAGTTTTTAACCACCAGAACGGTTCAACGTAGCCACCTGCCCGCCCTACACTTTTACAAAGCAGTCTTTGGCCATGCCGCCAACTCACGGGCGGCTTTGAGTTGTTCGGAATAACCGAACAACTCCCCGAAGCGGGCGATGTGATGAAAGGCACTGCTAGCCTGCGCACCAACCCCCGCACACTAGAAAACTGGGAACAAGGCCGCGCCAAGCCCAACGCCCAAGCCGCCCTGCTGATACGCATGGTGGCGCAGTTTCCAGACATGGTGCAGCGCCTAGAAGCAGTGTAGATACTATAAATTTAATAGCTGCTTAAGTAGTAAATACTTGGACTGCAAGGCTATTTTGTTGGTAAGCGTGCCCTAAACAGCAGTTTTAGTCACCCGGCCGCTACACCGCATACCCCAGCTTGGCCAGCGCCGCAGCTAGCCGAAAGCCAAGCCGCGCACTGGCACTGCGCCACCGGCTGGCTGCAATCGGGGCAGATGCGGCCGGTCTCGGTGGAGTAGACCAAGATGGTGGAGGGTTTGGTGCGTCTTGGGCAACCATGCGCTACGCCTTCGGAGAGCGTTTTTTAGC
>JANOSN010000663.1:0-2946 GCA_031415895.1 Polaromonas sp.
GGGCCAGTTCAGCCGCTGCAAAACGGTACAGCGTAGCGTTGGCGCTGTAGTAACCAGCTACCACGGTGGCTGCGAGTAATAAATAAAAATCACGCGTAATAGCGGCATAAAAGCACAGCAATGTAGAGCCTAAGCCGACTAGCAAACCGATTTGAAAAGAGCGTTTGCGCCCCAGCCGCTTTTGCACACGGGCCACCAAGCCCGTGGATAACGCAGCACCCACCACATAGCCCATCACCGGCAAGGTAGCCATCCAGCCCAGCGGCGCTAAGGCTAGGCCCACCAGACCGTTGATGGCGATAAAAACGACGTTATTGGTGAGAAATAAGCCTTGGGCAAAGACCATCAGCCAAAGGTTGCGGTTCACAAAATGTCCTTGCTGTGGGTAAGGGTCAAGGCCCACAAGCTTAAAGCAGCTATCGGGGCGGTTTCAGAGCGTAGCACACGCGGGCCCAGGTCAACCAGTGCATAGCCTTGTGCCAGCGCCGCTGCTTCTTCAGCGGGGCTTAGGCCCCCCTCGGGGCCGCACAGGCATTCAATGGCCGCATCCGACTGCGCCGCAAATGCGTGGGCTGACACGCTAGCGCTGTGCACTGAAAACACACAGCGCAGTGCTGCACTGCGTTTGGCTGTAGCTGCCAGCCAAGTTGGTAGCGTTTGAATGGGGTGCACAGTGGGCACGCGGTTGCGCCCTGACTGCTCACACGCAGCCACCGCAATAGCCTGCCAATGGGTTTGCTTTTTTTCAGCCCGCTCGCCTGACAGGCGCACAACCGAGCGTTCGGTCATCAAGGGTTGAATGCTGGTTGCACCCAGTTCAGTGGCTTTTTCAATCAACCATTCCATGCGCTCGTTGGCTGGCATGCTGATGGCGATGTGTACAGCCCGTGAATTTTCTCGCTCAATGAGCGCATGCGTGCCTACGCGCACACGCACATCGCTGCGCCCCATATGGGTGACCAAGGCAGCATATTCACCACCTTGGCCATTGAACAAAGTCAGGGCAGTGCCCGGCTGCATGCGCAGCACCTGCACATGGCGGGCGCTGGCGGCATCCAAGGCTAGCTCGTTGCCGCTGGCCAGCGCATGGGGGGTATAAATTCGGGGCATCAGGGGTTTATGTGGTTTCTAGTAGCAGTGGCTACATGCGCCCAAATGACCAGGCGGTGGTGTTTTCAGTACCTTCGATTTCGTCAATCACCTTGAGCAAAGGCCCCAGTTCGCGGTAGCGACTGCAGGTGGTGCGAATGTAGTGGATAAAGCGCGGCGCATCGGCTAAATATTTGGGTTTGCCATCACGCAAGGTCAGCCGCGCAAAAATACCAGCTACTTTTAAATGGCGCTGCAAGCCCATCCATTCCACAGCCCGGTAAAACGCACCAAAATCATCAGACCAACCTTCAAAATCCATCAGGCCTAGTTTGCGTGCTTTTTCCCAGTAGCGGATGGTGACATCGAGGACAAATTCTTCATCCCAAGTTAAAAATGCATCGCGCATCAGCGAGGCGATGTCGTAGCTGATGGGGCCATACACGGCATCTTGAAAATCCAACACGCCCAGTTGGTCGTTGGCGCTGAGCATCAAGTTACGCGGCATAAAGTCGCGGTGCACATACACGCTGGGTGCCGCCAGGTTGCGCTGCATGATGAGCTTGAAAGCACCGTCGATAGTGGCACGCTGGGTGTCGCTGAGCGTGTAGCCACGGTGCTGGGCAATGTACCAGTCTGGAAACAGCGATAACTCGCGCTGCAGCAAGGCCGTGTCATACGCGGGCAACACATCGGGCTTGGAAGCTAGTTGCAACTTAAGCAAGGCATCCGTAGCTTGCATATAGCGTGGCAAGTTAGCGCCCGCATTATCCTGCTGGATTTGGTCCATCATGGTGTAATGACCCAAGTCACTCAGCAGCATAAAACCTTGTCCCTCGTCCCATGCCAGCACCTGTGGAGCCAGTAAACCGGCGTTTTCGCAGATTTTGGCAATTTTTACAAAAGGCTTGCAATCTTCTTTATCAGGCGGTGCATCCATGATGATGCGCGATTTGGCTAAAGATGTATCTTTTTGCAGCGTATCGATGCGCAAATAACGCCTAAAGCTGGCATCGGCAGAGGCAATCCGTAGGCTCTCAGGATCTAGCTGCTGGCTTGGCGCAACACTAGCTAGCCATTGGTGAAAATCAGCCTCACGTACAGGTTGCGCCCAAGTCACTGGGGTAGCTGGGTTTGAAGTTGTGGCTTGGGCAGAAATGGCTTGACTGGTGGGCATGTGGGCTTGAAAGTGGGTACTGAGTGGGTGCTAAGTTTGGGAACTGCGTTGACTCATGGATAATCCATTCTACAAAGCTTGGGCAATCCCGCCCAAGCCACCAGCTGAAAATGTCGTTTTTCGACGCTTGAGCCCCTACTGCTGAAATTTTGCCGCGCAATGCGACAACGCTATCCATCTTTGCTTACCACCCACACGCCCACAATGAGCGGGCTCAAAGCCGTACCCTTGGCGGTGATGTGCTTGTGCTGCCTGGTTGCACCTGCGACAGCGCAAGAAGCGCCTTTGCGGCTGCAAAACAGTCCTAAACTGCAAGAAGATTTTCCTGAAGATGCCAAGCGCCAGCAACCGACATTTGTGCTGGGTGACCGCATTACGGGGCGACCTGATTTAGAGACGGTGATCGAGGGCAGTGCAGAGCTACGCCGCAGTGGGATTTTTATCCGTGCTGACCGCATCGACTATTACCAGCCTGACGACCTGGCCAAAGCGCGTGGCAATATTGTGATCAATCGTGAAGGCAACGTTTACACGGGCACCGAGGGGCAGTTGAAAATAGATTCTGCCGAGGGGTTTTTGGTTGAGCCTACGTATAAATTCATCCGGGGCGCAGGTTATGGACAAGGCTCCAGAATTGACTTTTTGGACGACTCTCGGTCTGTGCTGCGCAATGCTACTTA
>JANOSN010000664.1:0-2093 GCA_031415895.1 Polaromonas sp.
GGCTAAACCCAAAACTAAATTAAGCTTATGCTGGCCGGCAAACTGCACCGGTGCACCTTGGAACAAACGAAACTTATACGTGCCGCTGAGCTTGCCAAATGCAATCACCGAACCGCTGAAAGTGATGGCACCAATGGCCGCGCCCAAGAACAGCTCAAGTCGGTTACCCGCCGGAATCGCCACGCCCTTGGCCACAATGCCAAAGGCATAAGGCTCAGTGACTGCAGCTACGGCGATGAACACCGCTGCCAAGCCAATCATGCTGTGGAAAAACGCCACCAGCTCAGGCATTTTGGTCATGTCCACCGTCTTGGCGCGGTACGCTCCATAGCCGCCGCCCACTACCAAGCCCAACAGCACATAGGCCATGCCAGCGGCTTTGCCGCCGGAGATTTGCACTATCAACGCCATGGTGGTCAGCATGGCAATACCCATGCCGATCATGCCAAACAGATTACCGCGAATCGATGTAGTGGGGTGCGACAGGCCTTTAAGCGCCTGGATAAAACACACCGAGGCGATCAAATACAAGAGGGTTGCAAAGCTCATGCTCATTTGGCTGCCCCTTCAATCTGTGCTGGGGTTTTCTTTTCTTTTTTACGAAACATCTCCAGCATACGCCGTGTCACGAGAAAGCCGCCAAAAATGTTGACCGCTGCAAGCGCCACTGCCAGCACGCCCATGGTTTTGCCTAGATTAGTTTCAGTCAACGCGGCTGCCAGCATAGCGCCGACAATCACAATGGCTGATATCGCGTTAGTCACCGCCATCAGTGGCGTGTGCAGCGCGGGTGTGACTGTCCACACCACATGGTAGCCCACGTATATGGCCAGCACGAAGATGATGAGGTTGAGAATGGTGGGAGATACGATGTCCATAATTTTTTCCTAATGGGTTGAGGACAGAGCAAATTGGCATTGCAAATCTTGGTCTGTTCCGCAAGGTTTTTATTTTCTTTTCACTTCACCGGCTTGTGTCATCAAACAAGCGACCACGATGTCGTCTTCCAGGTCGATTTTCAAGCTTGCAGGCAGTTCACCTTTGGCGGCGGGCGGCAAAATAAGCTTAAGAAAATCCAGGACGTTGCGCGCATACAAGGCTGATGCGTCTGCGCCCACCATGGCGGACAGATTGGTTTCGCCAATAATGGTGACGCCGTGTTTGACCACAGTTTTATCAGCCTCTGACAAGGGGCAGTTACCACCCACGCCACCCGGGCCCTTGCCAGCAGCAATATCTACAATGACAGAGCCAGGTTTCATTGACTTGACCATGTCTTCGGTGATCAGCGTGGGCGCCGCGCGGCCTGGGATCAATGCGGTTGAAATCACAATATCGGCCTGCGCTACGCGCTTAGCCACTTCAATCGCTTGGCGGGCCAACCAACTAGGTGGCATGGGCTTGGCATAGCCGCCTACGCCGACAGCGGCTTCTTTTTCTTCCGGCGTGTCATACGACACGTCGATAAATTTACCGCCCAGCGATTCGATTTGCTCTTTCACGCTGGGGCGTACATCAGACGCTTCAATGACAGCGCCCAGCCGCTTGGCTGTAGCAATGGCTTGCAAACCTGCTACGCCGACGCCCAAAATCACCACCCGTGCCGCCTTAACGGTACCGGCAGCGGTCATCAGCATAGGGAAAAAGCGCTGGTATTTGTCAGCGGCCATCATCACGGCTTTGTAGCCTGCAATGTTGGCCTGCGACGACAGCACGTCCATACTTTGTGCGCGGGTGGTGCGGGGTGCCGCCTCTAGGGCAAAGCCTGTCACACCGGCCGCAGCCATTTGCTGCAAGCCTTCGGCATCAAACGGGTTGAGCATGCCCACTATGGTGGTGCCTGATTTGACCATTTGCAGTTCTTTGAGCATCGGTGCACGCACTTTGAGCACCAGCTCACAGGCGTAGGCGCCTGCGGCGTCGGTGATCTGCGCGCCAGCGGCTTCATACGCCGCGTCGGTCACGCTGGCGGCCACGCCTGCACCGCTTTGCACGACGATGCTATGGCCTTGGGCAGTGAGTTTTTTGACTGTTTCAGGGGTTACGGCCACCCTGGTTTCGCCGGCCAGTATTTCGGCGGGTATGCCAACACG
>JANOSN010000665.1:0-6517 GCA_031415895.1 Polaromonas sp.
TTGGCCTTGGCCCAAACTGCAACAACATCTACTGCTACAACTGCACCCGCTGCATCCGAAACTGCAGCCGTGCCTGTAGCGGCAGCAGCTGTTGCTGCACCTGCCGCAGCCGCGTCTGCACCAGCCGCCCCAGCCGCACCAGCACCTGTGCCCAACAAGGGCGACACCGCTTGGATGATGGTGGCCACATTGCTGGTGATTTTGATGACGGTCCCTGGCTTGGCGCTGTTCTACGGCGGCTTAGTGCGCAGTAAAAACATGCTGTCGGTGCTAATGCAGGTCATGGTCACTTTCTCGCTCATCGTGGTGTTGTGGGTGATCTACGGCTACAGCTTTGCATTTACCGAAGGCAATCAATTCATCGGTGGTACCGACCGCTTGTTCATGAAGGGCATCTGGGATAACGTTGCGGGCACCTTTGCCAATGCAGCTACTTTCAGCAAAGGCGTAGTCATTCCTGAGATCGTATTTGCTGCTTTCCAAGCCACTTTTGCAGGCATTACTTGCTGCTTGATCGTGGGCGCGTTTGCTGAACGTGCCAAGTTCTCTGCGGTGCTCGCTTTTATGGTGCTCTGGTTTACCTTCAGCTACTTGCCTATTGCGCACATGGTGTGGTTCTGGATGGGGCCTGATGCCTATGCCACCAAAGAAGTGGCAGATGCAATGAACGCTAAAGCCGGCATGATCTGGCAATGGGGTGCGCTAGACTTTGCAGGTGGCACGGTAGTGCACATCAACGCGGCTGTGGCCGGTATCGTCGGTGCCTTCATGATTGGCAAGCGCATTGGCTATGGCCGTGAAGCCATGGCACCGCACAGCCTGACTTTGACCATGGTGGGCGCTGCCTTGCTATGGGTGGGCTGGTTTGGCTTTAACGCTGGCTCTGCTCTAGAAGCTAACGGCTTTGCTGCACTAGCGTTTATGAATACCTTTGTGGCTACCGCTGCTGCCATGCTGGCATGGTGTGTGGGCGAGGCGCTGCACAAAGGCAAAGCCTCCATGCTAGGTGCTGCATCTGGTGCAGTGGCTGGCTTGGTGGCCATCACGCCTGCTGCGGGCAACGTGGGCATTGGTGGCGGCTTAGTGATTGGCGCAGTGGCTGGCTTTGCCTGCTTGTGGGGCGTGAGTGGTTTGAAGAAGCTGCTGGGTGCTGACGATTCGCTAGACGTGTTCGGTGTGCACGGCGTAGGCGGCATTGTGGGCGCGTTGCTCACGGGTGTGTTTGCATCGCCAGCCTTGGGCGGCCCGAGCGCCATGGGCGACTGGGTGACCGCCACCATGGTGACACCTGAGGCCTACAGCATTGCCAGCCAAGTGTGGATTCAGTTCAAAGCCGTGATGGTCACTATTGTGTGGTCAGGCGTTGTCTCGTTAGTAGCCTACAAGCTGGTTGACATGGTGATTGGTCTGCGCGTGTCTGAAGAAGACGAACGCGAAGGCCTGGACATCACATCGCACGGTGAGACAGCCTACAACAGATAAGCTGTCATACAAAAAATTTCTCCATTGGAAGTTAGGCCTGCCTTGTGCGGGCCTTTTTTTATGCGTTTTTTACAGAATTCAAGTTGGCTTGTTACCAGCCAGATGACCTGCGTAAAACAAAGCTCACCAGGCTGTCTCCGACCCTGCGATTGCCGGTAATAGCCTTACCGCAGCTACCCTCTGCTACTGTGCCATCCCACACTGCGCTGATGCGTTGGCCGTCGTCAGATTCTTCTAGGCTAAAGCTGCCGTCGTCAATATCACCCGCTACAAACACCTTGCTGCCATTCCAGGTCAGCCAACCGCTGATCGAGTCTGGGTGCTCAGCATTTTTCTCAAGAATAACTTGCCCACGCACACTGGCAGCACCCGCAGCGCTGCTAGCGGCCATCTCTACCGTCCACAAGCCGTACAAATGGGGTGCTTTAAGCTCAGAGGCCGCTAAACACTCGTTTTTGGAGCTATTTTGTGCTGTAGTCCAAGCATTTATTGATGATATAGCTATGAAAATAATAGCATTTAAGGCGAAGCGTTGGGTGCGAATGTTCATACAAATGCCTTAGCTGCTTCATTACTAGCCGCTGATTTTTTAGCAAACTCGGCGCGCAATGCTTTGAGTTTTTCGCGTGGGTCTTCTTTGATGGTGTTTTTCTCTAGCGCCATTTCCGCAATAAAACGGCTAGGCTGCGCACTGATCATGTCGCGGCCTTTCTTTTTCTTTTTAGGCCAGCTCACCGCCAGCGTGCGCTGCGCGCGGGTGATGCCCACATACATCAAACGCCGTTCTTCTTGCAGCCGTGCAGCGATGCTCTCATTGGCTGCGGCTTTGGCATCGGTGCTGCTGGCAGCGTCACTGCTTGCATCGTTATTGTCCAGCTTAAAAGGCAGCATGCCCTCGCTCACGCCTGCCATCATCACATGCGGCCACTCTAGGCCCTTGGCGGCGTGCAGGGTAGACAGCGTCACTACGTTTTGGTCTTTTTCGCGCTCAGTCAGGGTGGACAGCAGCGAGATGGTTTGCACCACTTCCAGCAAGGTTTTAGTCTCGCGCGCCATGGTCAGGCCTGCGGCATCTTCAATATCGCCGCCGCAGCGCTTGGCCATCCAGTCGCAAAAGTCGATCACGTTGGTCCATTTGTTGGCCGCAATTTTTTCGTTTTCTTCGCTCTCGTACAAGTGCTTTTCGTAACCAATGTCTTTCAGCCAATCGTTTAAAAAAACACCCGCTGCCTCAGCCCCTTCGGTCTGACGTGCGCGGTATTCCAGGTCGTTCACATAGCGGCCAAATTCGTGCAGGCCGCCAATGCTGCGTGCATTGATCGACGTGGCCAACGAGTTTGAAAACAGCGCTTCAAACAAGCTTAATTTGTACTGCGTGGCAAAGCTGCCCAGCTGCTGCAGCGTGGTGTGGCCAATGCCGCGCTTGGGCGAGGTGACGGCGCGCAAAAACGCAGGGTCATCATCGTTGTTGGTAATCAAGCGCAGCCAGCTACACAAATCTTTAATTTCGGCACGGTCAAAAAAGCTTTGACCACCAGACACTTTGTACGGAATGTTGGCCTTGCGCAGCGCCTGCTCTAGCACGCGGGCTTGGTGGTTAGCACGGTACAAAATAGCAAAGTCTTTGTATTCTTTGTACTGCGCTGCACCTGCTGTGGTGGCGGCGTCTAGGTCGCCTGCGCGCAGGCTTTGTATGCGGGCTACGGCGCGCTCGGCCTCGTGTTCTTCGTTGTCGGCATCCACTACTCGCACGGGTTCGCCTTCGCCCAAGTCACTCCACAGTGTTTTAGGAAACAGCTTGGGGTTAGGGCCAATCACGTTGTTGGCCGCGCGCAGTATGGCGCTGGTGCTACGGTAGTTTTGCTCTAGCTTAATCAGCTTCAAGTTGGGGTAGTCAATGGGTAATTTTTTCAAATTGTCCAGCGTGGCACCACGCCAGCCATAGATCGACTGGTCATCATCGCCCACAGCGGTAAATTGGCCTGTGTCACCGACTAAGAGTTTTAATAATTCATACTGCGTGGCATTGGTGTCTTGGTATTCATCCACCAAAATATGCTGAAAACGCTGCTGCCAATGCTGCGCTATCTCAGGCGATTTTTGCAGTAATTTAAGCGGCAGGCCAATCAAATCGTCAAAGTCCACCGCTTGGTAGGCCGTTAGGCGCTCTTCGTAGCGGCCCATGATGGTGGCGGTAACGCGCTCGTTGTCGTCTTTGGCCTGCGCCAGCGCATCGGCAGAATTAAGCCCAGCGTTTTTCCACGCGCTAATGGCCCACTGGTGCTGCCGCGCAGAGGCGTTGTCGGTGCTGCCGCCTGCATCTTTGATCATCGACAGCACATCGTCACTGTCCAAAATGCTAAATTGTGGTTTCAGGCCCAGCGCCTGCCCGCCCTCGCGCAGCATGCGCACGCCCAGCGCATGAAAGGTGCACACCACCACCTCTTTAGCCGCCCTGCCCACTAGGCCTTTGGCGCGCTCGCGCATTTCAGCTGCGGCTTTGTTGGTAAAGGTGATGGCGGCGATTTTGCTGGGCGTAGCACCCAGCTGTATCAAACGGCCAATTTTGTGGGTAATCACCCGGGTTTTGCCTGACCCTGCGCCTGCCAGCACGAGGCACGGGCCTTGCAGATAGTTCACAGCTTCTTGCTGAGCGATATTAAGACCGGGACCGGGAGACGACATGCGCTGCAATAAGTGAGGGTAAATGTGAGATAAAGCCGAAGCCGCGAATCATACCGGGTGGCTTCGCTAGCGCGGCCTAAAGATGGTAAAGAGATAAATTATGTTTATTTGACAACATAACAATAAATAAACATAATATTGATAATTATTCAATTATATCAACAGCTTAGCTTGTATGTTTTTCACAGAATTTGACGTTATTGCACCTTACAGCCCATGGTTAATGGACCTGAAGGGCGCTTTTGTGCAACTCCCCAGCTTCAGGCGCGATGTGTTTGAGGCGCTCTATACAGACGTTACCACGCTGCCGCAGATGGTGTCGGTCACCGGGCCGCGCCGGGTGGGTAAAACTACGTTATTGCAGCAATGCATACAAAAAATCATTGCCGACGCGCCAGACCCTGCCGCCCAAGCCCAGCGCATTGTGTACTTTTCAATGCAAGACCCGCTGCTGGATTTTCCGGGGTTTAACCAAGATAAGTTTTTTAACGATTTGATAGCAGCGGCGGTACGTGCATCGCGCGAGGGAACTACGTATCTATTTCTTGACGAGATTCAGAGATTTCCGCGTTGGGAGTTGTATCTGAAGAAATACTACGATTTGAAAACGCCTGTACGCATCGTAGTGTCAGGGTCTGCCAGCACGCCAATATTCAAGAAATCACGCGAGAGCTTACTGGGGCGGATTAAAGACTTTCATGTGCTGCCGTTTAGTTTTCGGGAGTGGTTGGGGATTAATAATAGTACATACAAACAGGTCTATTTATTCCGAGAGTTTGGGTTGACATTGGCTGGTCTCAATCCAGCCGATTTAGCAGATGACCTGCATAGTTTTATATCGCATATCCCAGAAAATCGAGTTTTAAAAGTAGACCAGTTGTGCAAAAACTTCCTCCATGAAGGCGGCTTCCCCGAAGTCTGGGCACTCCCCACCCAACTTGCCAAACAAGAATACCTCTATCAAAACCAAGTCGAGCGCGTCATCTTTGAAGATCTTTTACTCGCTGCTGAATTTCGCAAACCTGAAATGCTGCGCCGCTTCTACCTCGGTTTACTTAAAGACCCCGGTCGCGAAACTAACCTTACCCAGCTGAGCAAATCTATCGAGCTTTCGCGCAGCACGATAGAAAGCTACTTTCCACTCCTAGAAGCCACCGACCTTGTTTGGAGACTACACAAACACACCAGTACCAAGGCGACACCCAAAGCGGGCAATTTCAAAACTTACTTAGTCGACCTAGCAGTGCGCAACGCCGTAATGAAGCTGAGCCAAGAGCAGATGGTGGCCGACCCTACGCTGATGGGTGCGTACGCAGAAAACGTAGTGGCTAACCACCTGCGCCGCTGGCCCGGGCTGGTCGAGCTAGGCTACTGGCGCGTGCACACTGGCAAAGCGCATGACGAGATCGACTTTATTGTGGATTTAGGCCATACCCGTATTGCTATCGAGGTGAAATACCGCAACGACGTGCAGCATAAAGACGTGCTCAAAGCGGCACGGCTGGCGCACGATCATGGCTGCCAAGCCTGTGTAGTGGTGAGCAAAGAGGCTTTGCCAGTAGCAGAAATTGACAAGCTGCGCCAAAGCGCCGCGTTGCCATTAGCAGTAGTGCCGTTAGCAGCGTTTTTAATGCTTTTTTAGCCCAGCCACTTTAGGCCACTGCGTAAGCCAAATGCAAACCTGCCAACATGCATGCTGAGACAATAGCCCCGTGATTGATATTTTGTTGGTGACCTTTCCGTTTTTTGCCTTGGTACTGTGCGGCTATGCGGCCGCCCGGCGCGGCTTGCTGCCGCAGGCAGCTATTCCGGGGCTGAACACCTTTGTGCTGTACTTTGCCCTGCCATGCATGTTGTACCGCTTTGGTGCCAGCACGCCGATTGCGCAGTTGCTTGACGGCGCTACATTCTTTGTCTACCTAGCCTGCGCGCTGACCATGGTGGCGTTTACCGTGGCCACCACCTTAAGCCAGCGGGTGGACTGGAACAACGCTGCCTTTGGCGCACTGGTAGCGGCTTTCCCCAACACGGGGTTTATGGGCGTGCCGCTGCTAGTGGCCCTGCTAGGCGCGCAGGCTGCGGGCCCAGCCATAGTGACGATAGTAGTGGACTTGGTGATCACCAGCTCGCTATGCATCGCTTTGTCGCGATTGGATGCAGCGGACAGTGCGGGCGCTAAAGTGGCAGTTAAAAACGCGCTCAAAGGCATGGCGTCTAACCCCATGCCGTGGGCCATTTTGGCAGGCGCTGTGGCATCGTATTTTGGCTTCACACCCATTAAGCCCGTTATGCAAACCATAGGCCTGTTGGCCGACGCCGCCTCACCCGTAGCACTGTTTACCATTGGTGC
>JANOSN010000666.1:0-3315 GCA_031415895.1 Polaromonas sp.
TGCTGGCTCAGTTTGCGCTACTGGCGCTAAGCCAACAGGTGCAAGGTAGCCTTGGGCCCAAGCAAAATAGGCTGCATTGGCCAAAATAAGTAAAACAACAATGAAGCGCAGCATGGCGGTAATGGTAGCGTTAAAAGGGAGCGTTAAAAAGTGCAGTTAAGGCCCAGCCACAGGCCGCACACTCACCTCAGAGCTGGTGATGGTTTGCACGCCCGCAGCGGTGCGCAGCAGCAAAGCGCCCTGCGCATTCACGCCTTGCGCTGTGCCGCTGGTGCCTGCTGGGCTGGCAGGCTCCCCAGCTATGCCCGCTGGGCCTGGGTGGGCAGCCAGCACGTTCACTTGGCGGCCCTGCAGTGCGTCGCGCGCAGCAAAACGGCTGGCAAAGGCAGCAAAGCCCTCGCGCTCAAACTGTAGCACATCGCGCAGCAAGGGCGCTGCCACGCGCTCTAAGGCCTGCGCAGGGCTGATATTGGCCAGCAGTTCGGACAACGCCGCCGGGGCGGTAGACAAGCCTTCTGCTGGCCTGGGCAACAGGTTAATGCCCACGCCCAGCACGGCGTAGCGCGCGCCATCGGCAGCAGGGGCCGTTTCTATCAAAATACCCGCCAGCTTGCGGCCATCTAACCACAGGTCGTTAGGCCATTTCAGTTGGATGCGTTCATGCAGGCTGCAAGCCAGGCTGGTGCCCACCGCCAGCGACAGGCCATCCCAAGCGGCGGGTTTGAGCAGCAAGCCCAGCGAGAAAGTCAAAGACGTGGAATGTGCCGCCTCACCGGCTGCTTGGGGCAGAGCGGCGCTGCTTGGTGCCGCACCACTGGCCTCACCACTGGCCACACCACTGGCCACACCACTAAGCCAGCTGCGACCTAAACGGCCCCGGCCTGCGGTTTGTTGCAGTGCTACCAGCAAGGTAGGCTCGGTGCGGCCTGCGCGGGCGCGGCGCATTAGCTCGGTGTTGGTCGAATCGATTTCGGGCAATATCTCGACGCTAAAACCTGCCAGCGTGGGTTGCTGCAGGGCCATCACGGCCTGCCACATAACCTCGGCACTGCCAGCAAAAGAACCGGCGAAAGAACCGCCAGAAGACTCGCGCAAGGTCCCAGCCAAAATCCCGTCATGGCCCATGGCAGTTATTTTTTAGATGCCAGCATCGTGCCACGGCACTTGGCTGCGCCGCACCAGCAGGCGTAGTCGGCCTTGAGCTTTTTGGTGTATTTCTCGTCAATCACCAGTCCGTAGTTGTAGAACAGCTCTTCGCCTTTTTCGATGTTGCGCAGTGCTTTGATAAACACGCGGCCATGCAGCTCGTCGGCTTCGCAGTTGGGCGCGCAGCTGTGGTTGATCCAGCGGCTGTCGTTGCCGCCCACATTCGCGTCCAGGCAGTCGCCGCCTTCTAACGAGAAGTAAAACGTGTGGTTGGGCTGTGCAGGGTCATGCGGGTGGCGACGCAGCGCCTCTTTCCAGTCAATGCGCTGGCCAATGTATTCAATCAAATGCTGGCCTTCGGCTACAGGGGCTACGGCAAACATACCATTGCCATGCACACCCGATTTGCGGGTGACAATAAATTTACCCGGCACCACCAGCGCGTCGAGCTTGGTTTTACGTTTGGCCAGTTTGTCGGCTTTTTTGAGCAGCTTTTCAATGGCTTTGTCAGAGGACTTTGCCAGCGACTTGTCTTTTGCTTTGTGGGTAGCCTTGTCTGCGGCTTTGGGTGCTTTTATAGGCTTGATTTTTTTATCGGCTTTTGCCGAATCTGATAAGGTTTTTGGCATAGCCCGAAAAATTTGGTATGGTGAATCATGGGCGCGCGCATGTGTGTGCGTGTGCGCGTACGCCCGCGCATGTGTGTGCGCGAGACCTGCATTGTAGTAGGTGATACGTAATTAGTGTGAGAATGCCGATATGAAAACTTTAGTCATTGCCGAAAAACCCTCTGTGGCCCAAGACATTGTGCGGGCGCTAACGCCCACGTGGGGCAAGTTTGAAAAGCACGACGAATACTTTGAAAGCGACAGCCATATCGTGAGCTCGGCTGTGGGCCACTTGGTCGAAATCCAAGCGCCTGAGGAGTTTGACGTCAAACGCGGCAAGTGGAGCTTTGCCAACTTGCCCGTCATCCCGCCGTACTTTGATTTAAAGCCGGTCGACAAAACCAAAACACGTTTAAACGCGGTCGTGAAGTTGGCTAAACGCAAAGACGTAAGCGCCATCATCAACGCGTGTGACGCGGGCCGCGAGGGTGAGCTGATTTTTCGCTTAATTGAGCAGTACGCTGGCGGCAAAGTGCCGCTGGGCAAACCCGTGACCCGCCTGTGGCTGCAAAGCATGACCCCGCAGGCTATCCGCGATGGTTTTGACAACCTGCGCTCGGACAAGCAAATGCTGCCGCTGGCCTACGCCGCGCGCAGCCGGTCTGAGGCCGACTGGCTGGTGGGCATTAATGGCACCCGCGCCATGACGGCGTTTAACTCACGCGATGGCGGTTTCTTTTTAACCACCGTGGGCCGTGTGCAAACGCCTACGCTGGCCATCATGGTGGAGCGTGAGGAGCAAATCCGAAAACACATCTTCCGCGATTACTGGGAAATTCACGCTTCGTTTTTGAGCGAAGCTGGCGAGTACCCCGCTAAATGGTTTGACCCAAAATGGAAAAAGGGCAGCGACGCTGGCACGGGGGAAGGGCCCAGTGCTTCCGAGCTCCGCGCTGACCGCATTTGGAACGAGCGCGATGCGCAGGCCATCGTGGATGCCGTTAAAAGCAAATCTGCCAGCGTCACCGAAGAGAGCAAACCCACCACGCAAGCGTCTCCCTTGCTGTTTGACTTAACCAGTCTGCAGCGCGAGGCCAACGGTAAATTTGGCTTTAGCGCCAAGACCACGCTGCAACTGGCGCAAAGCCTGTACGAGCGCCACAAGGCACTGACCTACCCACGTACCGACTCGCGCGCGCTGCCTGAAGACTATTTGCCGGTCGTTAAAAAGACCTTTGAAATGCTGGCGGACGGCGGCCATAAACACCTTGAGCCGCATGCGCTGATGGCGCTGAACAACGGCTACATCAAGCCCAGCAAGCGCATCTTTGACAACGCAAAAGTTAGCGATCACTTTGCGATTATCCCAACTTTGCAGTCACCTAGCAATTTGTCTGAAGCTGAATTTAAGCTGTATACGCTAGTGGTGCGCCGCTTTATGGCGGTGTTCTTCCCCAGTGCTGAATACCAAGTGACTACGCGGATTACTACGGTTGCCGCAGCGCAGGGCAGCCCCAAGCAAGGCACGGCCCCCTCTGGGGGCAGCGGCGACGCGTCAGCG
>JANOSN010000667.1:0-1461 GCA_031415895.1 Polaromonas sp.
ACGTATTGCGCGCCGCGTCCACGGCGGCTTGGCTGCTGGTGATCTGGCCGCCGTTTAGGGTGGTGGCACCGCCTACGTTGACGTTGAAGCCGCCGTCAGTGGTTCTGATGCCAGACTGCTCGTTGACACTGGCGAAGTTGCTGTTGATGGCTGTGCGGCCTCTGCTGTTGGAGCCTCCGGTGGGCACGCCTGCTGCGCTAAAGCTCATGCTGCCGCCTTGGCTGCGGCTGGTCTCATTGAAGCTGCTGGTGTCTTGCAGGCTGGTAATGGTTAGGTTGCCTTTGATGTCGGCGTTCACCGTGTTGGCTGCCACTACTGCGCCTTGCAGGGCGGTGTTGCCGCTGCTACTGCTTATTATGAATTCAATAGCTGTTTGACCAGTAGATACTTGGACTATGGGCTGATTCGATGGGTAAACAGACTTTGCAGACATACTGAACATGCTTAAACCGCATAGCATGCCTACAATACGCAGATATTGGATAAATTGATAAACCACGGGGTGAATTATGTTGCAGACTTATAAAGCACAATTAAACGGCTCACAGTTAACTTGGATTGACCTGCCGCCTGAGCCGATTGAGCACAGTAATGTGCTGATCGTGCTCGAGAAGGCCGAGCAACCCGCTGCGGCCAAACTGCCCTCTGACGCTTACAACGCCTTCATGCGTGCGAAAGGCTGCTTAGGTACCTCTAGCCGTGCGCAAATTGACGCAGAGCTGGCGCAGATGCGCAGTGAGTGGGATCGTCCGTTGGGCTTTTAAACCTATGAGCGTTTTTTCCTCTGCAGCGCGGCCGCTGCTGCTTGACACCAACGTATTGATTTACCACTTGAAGAATAGCCTGACTGCTGAGTTCACCGAACAACTGGCACTGACCATCGTGGCCCAGCAGGGGTATATCAGCGTGATCACCCGCATCGCGATGCTGGCGTGGAAAGGGCATACCGCGCTATCTTTGCAACAAACTAGCGGGCTGATTGCCCAACTGCCTGAACTGGGTATCAATGAAGCGGTGATCACGCAGACCATCCATGTGCGCAAAGTCCATGGTCTTAAACTGCCTGATGCGGTCATAGCCGCCACCGCCTTGGTGCACGGCTTGCAATTGGTGACTGCGAATGTGGTGGATTTTCAGCGAGTTGAGCGCTTGGCTATGCAGGAGATTTGAGGGAGTGTCTGCTTTGTATGAAGCGGTTACTGCAAATTTCATAGCTATATAAGTAGTAGATACTTGGACTACAGGCACGCTTGGCTGGTAAAAGTGCTGTTTTACATTCAGTGTTTGTCCGTTAGAAGCATAGACGTAAAAAGACCTGCCAGTTTGACTAGGCAGGTTGATTTTACTGAAACTAAGCTTCTAGTTTATACAGTGTCCGCATGCAAAGCTAATAGGCATGCGGGCTGACGAGGTGTGGACACTACACCCTGGCACTTCTACTGTTGCAACTTGGGATGGGAT
>JANOSN010000668.1:0-4260 GCA_031415895.1 Polaromonas sp.
TTCCGAAGCGCGTGCCTTAAAACTACTACATCGACCAGGGTGAGCGGTGGGAGCGTGTCGCTGGAAAAACTGTAGCGAGGTGCGGCCCACCATCTTCAGATCGCTACTTACAGACGCGCATGTTCGCGTAAGTTTTTGCAGCGACATGTCCCGCCGCCCGTCCAAGGTAAACAACGAAGAATTGCATTGCCAAGGGGGAGCTAAAACCTCAGCCAAGCAATAAAGCAAGTAACCGAGTGATCAAGCAAAACGCTACAAATTCAATAGCTGCCTAAGCAGTAAATACTTGGACTACCGGCATATAAAGCCCCTAAAACAAGTAAAAACAGTGAATCTGGGCGACAGCTGGCGCAACCACCGTGAAAACGCATCAGGCACAATGAAAAGCTAATGTCCACGCCCCAGCCAGCTAGCGCTATAGCCAAATTTACCCAGCGCATTAGCCACCACACCACCACCCTCACCCCTGCCACGCGCGCGCTGCTGTGGGCTGCAGCTGCTGGGCTATTGTTTAGCTTACTTAACGCGTTAATGCGTGGCCTGGCGCAGCATATTGACCCGTTTCAAGCGCAGTTTTTGCGCTACGCCTGCGGCTTAGCTGTGCTGCTGCCCATGGTGTATAGACACGGGCTGGCGGCTTACCGGCCGCAGCACATTGGTGGGCAGTTTGCACGCGGGGCTATACACACTGTGGGCTTATGTGTATGGTTTGCAGCGCTACCTAATATTCCACTGGCCAACATGACTGCCATTGGCTTTACTACGCCGCTGTTCATCATGCTGGGGGCGTATATGTTTTTGGGCGAGCCTATGCGCTGGGAGCGGTGGCTGGCCACGGGGCTGGGCTTTGCGGGGGTGATGATTGTGGTGGGGCCGCAGTTTGGCGTGAGCGTGGCGGGCAGCAAGGGCAGCGGCAGCTCGGTGGGGTTTCACTTGCTGATGCTGGCATCGGCACCGCTTTTTGCCGCGTCATTTTTAGTCACCAAGGCACTCACGCGTTATGAAACCACGGGCACTATTTTGCTGTGGCAGTCCATCACCGTTACCTTGTTTAGCCTGCCCATGGCGCTGCTGCACTGGACAGCGCCCAGCGCTTGGCAATGGGCCGGTTTTATCCTTAGCGGCGCGTTGGGCAGCGCGGGGCATTACTGCATTACCAAGTCGTTTTCTAAGGCTGATATTTCATCGACCCAATCGCTGAAGTTTTTAGACCTTATCTGGTCGGCGTTAATGGGCTGGCTGCTGTTTAGCGATGTGCCCACGGCCCACGCCATCATCGGCGGCATGGTGATCAGCGCTGCCACCATTTGGGTGGCGCGGCGCGAGTCTAGGTCACTGGAGGCCTGATTTTCAAGCCCTCACACATCACGGCGGTCTGCCTGCGAATGTGCTCTGGGCGCTGCCACGGCCACAGGTGCGGTGGCGCGGCGGGGAGATTTTTTCCAGCTGGCGCCTAGCACGCGCATGCCGCGTACTTTTTTAACCGCTGTGATGCAATAGGCGGCGCCCAGGATGGGCCAGTAGCGGCTGCCCAGTGTGTCCATCCAGGCCAAGCGCTCTAGCCAGGCGGCGCTGCGCACAGCGGGGCGGTAGCAGCCAAAACTGCTCGATTCCACCTCAAAGCTCAGCAGGCGCAGCCAGTCACGCAGCCGCCAATAGCCTATAAATTCGCCGCCATCGGGCAAATACAAGCTACCCACGCCTGCTTTGCGGGCCATGCGGCCGCGCTGCTGGCGCCAGCCCCACCGGCTGGTAGGGTTCAGGCCGCAAATCACCACACGGCCCTCGGGCACCAGCACGCGCGCGGCTTCGCGCAGGGTGGCATGGGGGTCTTGGCTAAATTCTAGGGTGTGGGGCATCACCAGCAGGTCCAGGCTGGCCTCGGCGAAGGGTAGCGCGGCAAAATCGGTGACCAAGGCCGCTCTGGTGGTAGGTGAAGATGAGGTCGCACTGGTGGAGGCCAGAGGAGTGCCTGCACTAGACACCATGCCTGCAGCCGCATTGTCAGCCGGGTGCCCCAGCGCCAGCCACTGGTGGGGCATGCGGTTGGCCTGCAGGGCGGCAATATCGGGCCAACCTAGCTGCAGCGCGTGGTAACCAAACACGTCAGCCACGGCCATATCCAGCTGGGCACGCTCCCATTGCAGTAAATACTGCCCTACCGGTGTCGTAAGCCACTCGCGTAAACCTATAATTTGACTAGCCATGAACCTTATTGCCCTGCCCGCTTTTACCGATAACTATATTTGGATGCTGCACGACACGCGCCGCGCCTTGGTGGTAGACCCGGGCGACGCTGGCGTGGTGCTAGCCGCGCTGCAGCGCCTGTCGCTACAGCTGGACACCATTCTAGTCACCCACCACCATGCTGACCATACCGGTGGCGTAGCCCAGCTGCGTGACACCACCGGTGCCAGCGTGTACGGCCCCACGCGCGAGACCATGCCCGAGCCTATCCGCAGGCTGGACGGTGGCGATACGGTGCAAGCACTGGGTTTAAGCTTTGAGGTGATCGACGTGCCGGGCCACACGGCCGGGCACATTGCCTATTACTGCAAAACACCAAACACTTTGCCAACTGACCACAGCGCCCCGCTGCTGTTTTGTGGTGACACCTTATTTTCAGGCGGGTGCGGCCGACTGTTTGAGGGCACGCCTGCGCAAATGCTGGCCTCGCTTGACGCGCTGGCCACCCTGCCCGCAGCTACGCGTGTGTGCTGCACCCACGAGTACACGCTGTCTAACTTGCGCTTTGCGCGGGCGGTGGAACCTTCTAACGCCGCTTTGGCTCAATACCAAACTGATTGCATCGCGCTGCGCGCGCAGGGCCAGCCCACGCTACCCAGCAGCCTGGCGTTAGAGATTTCGATCAACCCCTTTTTACGCAGCCGCGTGCCAGCAGTGGCCAGCGCAGCAGTTGCATTTGACCCTACTGCCCACGACACCGTCAGTGTGTTTGCAGCCCTTCGCCAATGGAAAAACGACTTTCAATGAATTTCAATACCCGCCTGCAACATAACGCACCTTCTATCGTTCTTGCCATTTGTCTGTCTGCCACAGCCCTGTCGGCACAGGCCCAAACAGCCTCCAGCACCCAAGACCTTGCACCCGTGGTCAACGGCAGCAAAGCCATTGTGGTGCAGCAAAACACTGCCCAGAACAACGCCCAGAACAACGCCCAAAATACAAGCCAAAACACAGGCCAAGGCAGCGCGCCCATCACCAGCGGCGAAACCGCTAGCCGCCCCGATGCGCAGGCCCAGCCAGCAGTGCAAGAGCTACCGCCCATAGAAGCCACACGCCCCACCAACGACGCTGACCTGTGGGCCCGCATTCGCCGTGGCTACGGCATGCCCGACCTGCAGTCTGAGCTGGTCACCAGCCAAGAGCAGTGGTATGCCACCCGCGCCAGCTACATCACCCGCATGACCGAGCGGTCCAATAAATACCTCTACCACATCGTTGAAGAGCTAGAGCGCCGCAACATGCCCACTGAGCTGGCCTTGCTGCCCTTTATTGAAAGCGCGTTTAACCCGCAGGCTGTGTCTAGCGCCAAGGCCGCAGGCATGTGGCAATTTATGCCCGCCACCGGGCGCGACTATTCGCTTAAGCAAAACATCTTTCGTGATGACCGCCGCGACGTATTAGCCTCTACCCGCGCTGCGCTAGATTACATGCAAAAGCTGCACCGCATGTTTGGCGACTGGCACTTGGCCCTGGCTGCCTACAACTGGGGCGAAGGCTCGGTGCAACGCGCGATCAACAAAAACACCAAAGAAGGCTTAGGCGTAGGCTACCTGGACCTGAACATGCCTAACGAAACGCGCAACTACGTGCCCAAGCTGCAGGCAGTAAAAAACATTGTGCTAAACCCCTCAGTGTTCAGCGCTGCGCTGCCTGATATTCCTAACCACCCGTATTTTCAAAGCGTGCCATTGGCGCGCGACCTCGACGTAGCGCTAGCCGCCAAGCTGGCCGAGATCAAGCTAGAAGACTTTAAACAGCTCAACCCCTCGGCCAACAAGCCAGTGCTGTTTGCATCCCTCACCAAGCAAATTTTGCTGCCGTGGGACAACGCCGGGATTTTTGAACGCAACCTGTCCCTCCACAACGGCCCAACCGCTGGCTGGACGGTGTGGACAGCGCCCAGCACCATGAAGGCGGCTGATGCAGCGCGCCGCGTGGGCATGGGCGAGGCGCAGTTTCGTGAGATCAACCGCATCCCACCGCGCATGCTGATCAAGGCAGGCTCTACCCTGC
>JANOSN010000669.1:0-3826 GCA_031415895.1 Polaromonas sp.
CAAGCTGGCCGAGATGCTGCGGGTGATTTACGAATGCCCCAAGCCCACGGTAGCGCGCGTGCAAGGCGATGTGGTAGCGGGCGGTATGGGTTTAGTGGCGGTTTGCGACATCGCGGTGTCGGTAGATACGGCGCATTATTGCCTGAGTGAAGTCAAGCTGGGGCTGATCCCGGCCACCATCAGCCCGTATGTGATTCGCGCGATGGGTGCACGCGCGGCGCACCGCTACTTTTTAACAGCTGAGCGGTTCAGTGCTGCCGAGGCCCTGCGCATTGGCTTTGTGCATGAAGTGGTGAACGCTGGGCAGCTAGACGCTAAAGTGGCCGAGATCACCACTGCGCTGTGCAATGCCAGCCCGAATGCGGTCAAAGTGTGCAAAAAGTTGCTGCAAGACGTGGCTGATCGAGAGATCAGTCAACCGTTGATCGACGCTACCGTTGCGGGTATAGCCGATACACGCTCTAGCCCTGAGGGCAAAGAGGGGGTATCGTCGTTCTTGCAAAAGCGTAAACCTAGCTGGCTGAGCCAACAGTAAAAACGCAGCATCCACACTGAAGGAGCCTTTGATGGACAACATTCTTCCCTATTTGCAGCAGTTGATATCAGGTTTTTTTAACAGCGGTGGCGATGTGGCGGGCAGCGCAGGCAAAGCCATTGGCGGTATGGACATGGCAGGGCTGGCCGCGCTGGCTGCAGCGCTGGGCTGGGCCAGCGGCATTCGCTTGTATTTGGTGGTGTTTTTAACTGGCATGGCAGGATACTTTGGCGTCATACCGCTGCCCAGTGGGTTGAGTGTTCTGCAGCACCCTGCCATGTTGGCGGGTAGCGGGGCTATGCTGTTTGTTGAATTTTTTGCAGACAAAATACCCGGAATCGACTCGCTGTGGGACATGATCCATACAGTCATCCGCGTGCCCGCAGGCGCAGCGTTGGCGGCTGGTGTGTTTGGGGCCGACAGCGCCACCATGGGCATGGTAGCTGGGTTGCTGGGCGGAACGCTGGCCGCAACATCACATGCGGCCAAGACCACTACGCGCGCTGCTATTAACACATCACCCGAGCCGTTTAGCAACATCGCCATGAGTTTGGTTGAAGAGGGCGGCGTGCTGGGCATGATGTGGTTAGCTACTAACTATCCGCTCACCTTTGGCGTCGTGCTGTGCTTGGTATTAGTTTTGTCAATTGTGCTGATGGTGGTGCTGATCAAGTTTCTCAAAACCGTTGTGCGCCGCATTTCCGAATTCTTCTCTGGTGACCCAAGGACCGCTTAATGTTTAGCAAAATACTCATCGCCAATCGCGGCGAAATCGCTTGCCGTGTGGCTGCTACCTGCGCGCGCATGGATATTAAAACCTTGGCGGTGTATTCCACCGCCGATGCGCAGGCCAAGCATGTGGCCGCCTGTGATGAGGCTATTTATATTGGCGCACCAGACAGTGAGAGCAGTGGCAATGCGCCCAAAGACAGCTACCTGCGCTGGCAAGCCATCATTGCAGCAGCTAAGGCCACTGGCGCGCAGGCTATTCATCCGGGGTACGGCTTTTTAAGCGAGAACGAAGAGTTTGCGCAGGCGTGCGCCGATGCGGGGTTGGTGTTCATTGGCCCACCGCCCTCGGCCATCAAAGCCATGGGATTGAAAGCCGAATCTAAGCAGCTGATGGAAAAAGCCGGTGTGCCGCTGGTACCCGGCTACCACGGCGCTAACCAAGATGCAGCCATGCTGAAAAATGAAGCTGACCGCATTGGCTACCCGGTGCTGATCAAAGCCAGCGCTGGCGGTGGCGGCAAAGGTATGCGCGCGGTAGACAAATCAGAAGATTTCGACGCGATGCTACAAAGCTGCAAACGCGAGGCCATCAACAGCTTTGGCGACGATGCAGTGCTCATTGAAAAGTATGTGCAGCGTCCGCGCCATATTGAGATTCAAGTATTTGGCGATGCGCACGGCAACTATGTGTATTTGTTTGAGCGCGATTGCAGTGTGCAACGCCGCCACCAAAAAGTATTAGAAGAAGCGCCAGCCCCCGGTATGACGCAGGCCTTGCGCGAGCAGATGGGCGCGGCTGCGGTGGCTGCGGCTAAATCAGTCAACTATCAAGGCGCTGGTACGGTGGAATTCATCGTCGAGCAATTGGATGGACGACCCGACGCCGGGCCGCCCCAAGGCGGGTCAGCCCCCATGGGGGGCAGCGCAGCACACGAAGTGGCAAGCGTGGAGGCCCGTTTCTTCTTTATGGAGATGAACACCCGCTTGCAGGTAGAGCACCCAGTAACCGAGTCGATTACGGGGCTGGACTTGGTGGAGTGGCAGTTGCGCGTAGCCTCGGGGGACAAGCTGCCTTTGCAGCAAAGTGATTTACGTATTACAGGCCACGCCATCGAAGCGCGCATTTGCGCTGAAAACCCAGACAATAACTTTTTACCAGCCACTGGCACGTTGCAGGTATATGCCAAGCCCGCGCACACCGCGTTTGAAAGATCAGTCGTGCGTATAGACGATGGTGAGCGCCAAGGCGAAGCGATTTCGCCGTATTACGAATCGATGGTGGCCAAACTGATAGTGCATGGTGCAACGCGCGAAGAAGCATTGGCCAAGCTGGACAAAGCACTCAGCCAAACCCACATTGTTGGCCTGAACACCAACGTGCAGTTTTTGCGCCATGTGGTGCAAAGCCCATCGTTTGTAAAAGCTAATTTAGACACCGCGCTCATCCCGCGCGAAGCTGCAGTATTGTTTAACCAAGAAAAGCTCACGGCTGCACAAGCCGCTGCGGCGCAAATAGCCCACATGCTTCTGGCCGAGCGTGCCAGTGAAAGCGCCAACCCGTTCAGCAAGCGTGATGGCTGGCGTGCGTATGGCATGCACACGCGCAGCATTCCGTTAGAGTTTCAAGGCCAGCACGTAACTGCTGCTTTGACTTATCTAAATGATGGTGCATTGCACTTAACTGTTAGCGAGGTCCAAGGCGTTTTAAGTTTTGCGCGCCAATCTACAGACGCAGTCACAGTAGATTTTGCAGGACAGCGTTTTGATGCCCATATTTATCAAGTTTCAGTGCCAAAAGGCATGGAAGTCCAAGTATTTACTGCTCAAGCAGCTACAAAAATCATAGTATTAGACCCCTTCTTGCAGCAAGCCGACAGCAGCGCCGCAGCGGGGCGCTTGACCGCGCCGATGCCTGGCAAGGTGGTGTCGTTTGCAGTCAAGTCAGGCGATGCGGTGAAAGCTGGGCAAACCTTGGCAGTGATGGAAGCCATGAAGATGGAGCACACCATCGCAGCGCCAAAAGACGGCACCGTGGCCGAGTTGCTGTATGCACCAGGTGACCAAGTGGCCGAAGGTGCTGAGCTACTGACCTTGGCTGCGTGATGATGGCGTAATGGTGGCGTTGACTAGTCCTATGAAAGTTACTTTTTGCTGCGCAGATGCAAAGCCAGAGCCATGGCTGATCGGCTTGCGAGCCGCTTTGCCGCAGGCCGATGTCTCGCTGTGGCAGCCGGGTGCACTACAGGCTGACTACGCAGTAGTATGGGCACCACCGCAGCAGTTTTTTGACGAGCAACTCGCACTTAAGGCCGCCTTCAATACCGGCGCGGGAGTCGATGCATTACTAAGGTTACGTGTAGCACCGCAAACGCAGATCGTGCGCTTGGACGACGCTGGCATGTCGGTGCAAATGGCCGAATATGTATGCCACGCTGTGATTCGCCACTTCAGAGAATTTGACGACTACGAGGCCGATACACGCGCAGGTAAATGGTCGTTTCGCAAGCCGCGCAGCCGCTCTGACTTCCCGGTAGGCGTGCTGGGCTTAGGTGTGCTGGG
>JANOSN010000670.1:0-1161 GCA_031415895.1 Polaromonas sp.
AGCTATAGTTTTAATAGTATTGCTTTTATCGGCAAACGCTGTATTCAGCACCATCACATGCTGCACAGTAGGCAGCCCGGCGCACAGCGACTGCACTACTGCGCTGCGGTCCAGGGCCTTGCCGCCGTAGTACACGCCGTCCACCGCAATCAACACTTTGGGGGTGATTTGGCTAAATCTGTCGAGCACGGCAGGCGTGCCCATGTCGGGCGCGCACACGCTCCACACTGCGCCCAGGCTCATCACCGCCAAGCATGCCACGATGGTCTCGGGGATGTTGGGCATGTAGGCGGCCACACGGTCGCCGCGTTGCACGCCCATGTCTTGCAGGTTGAGCGCTATGCAGGCGACTTGGCGTTTTAACTCGGGCCAGCTGAGCTCTTGAATCTCGCCCAGCTCGTTCTCGCTCACGATGGCGGCAAACCCTGCAGCATGCGCCGCCTGTGCATGGCGCAGCACCTGCTGAGCGTAGTTAACCTGCGCACCCACAAACCACTGTGCATGCGGCATGCGGTCTGCCGCCAGCGCAGTGCTGTACGCCGTGGGTGACTGCACATCAAAATAGTCCCACACCGATTGCCAAAACGCATTCAAATCGGTGGTAGACCAATGGTGCAGCGCGTCGTAGTTAGCAAAGCTTAGGCCGCGCTCACGCGCTAGCCAGTCTTGGTACAGGCGAATTTGCGGCGTGAACGGCGGGGGCAGCGATGGGGCGTTGGTCGCGCCGAGGTGTTGTACAGTCATAGGCAGAATGTTACATCCAGAAAGCTAGCCCGCCATGTCGCTTTTAGCACCTACCCTGAACCACCTGTGTGACTTGGTCGCGTTGGTCGCCAAACCTGTTGAGGCAGGCCAAGTGCAGGGCGTGCACTCTCAAGGCAGGCGCCGCATCATCCCGATCACGGGCGGCACGGTGCGCGGCACATTGCACGGCGCGGTGTTGCCCGGTGGCGCAGACTTTCAGCTGGTGTTGAGCGACACCACTGCTTTGTTAGATGCGCGCTATGTGCTGCTGCTGGACGACGGATCGCATGTGTATGTGCACAACCACGCGCTGCGCCGGGGCAGCGCGACTGACATTGCCGCTTTGGTGCGCGGCGACGCCGTGCCGCCCGAGCGCGTGTACTTTCGCTGCGCCCCCAGCTTCGAGGTAGAAAGCCC
>JANOSN010000671.1:0-2685 GCA_031415895.1 Polaromonas sp.
GCAGCCAACACAACGCGTTTTCCTGCCTTGATGGCCGGGGCCATGGCTTCGTTCCAAAACGGCATCACGCGCTCAACCGTGTCTTTTAGGCACTCAGTTAGCGGGATATCGCTGGGTTTGAGCTTGGCATAGCGAATATCACCGCGCTCGCTGCGTGGGTCGGTGGCCTCTAGCGCGGGCGGTGGCGTGTCGTAACTGCGACGCCAGATTAGCACCTGTGCCTCACCGTATTGTTTGGCCATATCGGCTTTGTTCAGGCCTTGCAGTGCACCATAATGGCGCTCATTTAAGCGCCAGCTGTGCACTACAGGCAGCCAAGTGCGGTCCATCTCGTCTAGCGTATGCCATAGCGTGCGAGTGGCGCGTTTGAGCATACTGGTATACGCCACATCAAACTCATAACCCTCAGCTTTGAGCAATTGGCCCGCTTTTTTAGCCTGGGCTATACCGGTGTCGGTCAGGTCGACATCGGTCCAGCCGGTGAAGCGGTTTTCTAGGTTCCACGAAGATTCGCCGTGGCGTATGAGTACGATTTTGTACATGCTGTCCCTGTGCAAAAGAAGTTGTAAAGTGGCCTTAAAGAAAGTTTTAAGGCGGTTAATGGCTGGTTTATGGCGATTTCAAGCTACCGACAGCTATCCATTTTAGAATACTGGGTTAGGTGCACTGGCGGCTTAGCTGGTGCCGTAGATGTTTTTTGGAAGCTTTAATGAAATTTATTACTGATAACTGGATGCTGTTTATGGTGGCTATTAGCGCTGGCGGGATGCTGCTGTGGCCCACCATAAAGGGCAGTGTCATGGGCGGCGGTGCCCTGAGCACTAGCGCTGCTGTGCAACTGATTAACCGCGAAAAAGCTGTCGTAATTGACGTAAGCGAGGCTGATGAGTTTGCTGCTGGCCATGTCAGTGGTGCCAAAAATATCCCGGTCAATGACATTGAGACCAAGTTGGCAACCGTAGTCAAAAACAAAGCGTTGCCGCTTATTTTGGTGTGCACCACAGGCGCACGTGCCAGCCGCGTGGCAGCAATGGCTAAAAAGCTGGGTTACGACAACACCCAAGTGCTGGCCGGTGGCCTGAAAGCTTGGAAAGAAGCCAATCTGCCGGTTGAAAAAGCGTAAAGCGCTTTCAATTACTACCCAACGTGTAACAAGTTTAGGACCCCATGATGCAAGCCGTCAAAATGTATACCACCGCAGTGTGCCCCTACTGCGTGCAAGCCAAGAAAATTTTAAAAAGCAAAGGCGTTGAGCAGATTGAAGAAATCCGTATTGACACCAACCCCGATGCCCTGAAAACCATGATGGAAATCACGGGCCGCCGCACCGTACCGCAAATCTTCATCGGCACCACGCACGTGGGTGGCTGTGATGACCTGATAGCGTTAGACGGCAAGGGCGGTTTGGTGCCTTTGCTGCAAGCTTAAAGCGCTTGCTTTCCCTGAGATAATCATTTTTTTACCCCCATTTAACTGTCCCCGCACACCATGGCAACTACCCCCGAAACCAACGCAGTCGACAACAGCCCAGTTTTCCAAATTCAGCGCGTTTACCTCAAAGACCTGTCACTGGAGCAGCCCAACTCGCCTGCCATCTTGCTGGAGCAAGAGCAGCCCGCCATTGACATTCAACTGGGCGTAGAAGCTACCCCTGTAGCCGAAGGCATTTTTGAAGTGGCCGTTACTGCAACAGTGACCACCAAAATCAAAGATCGCACCGTGTTTTTGGTTGAAGCCAAGCAAGCCGGTATTTTTGAAATCCGCAATCTGCCAGAAGACCAAATGGGCCCGATTTTGGGCATTGCTTGCCCGCAAATTGTGTACCCCTATTTGCGCGCTAGCGTGGCTGACACCATCACCCGTGCAGGCTTTCCGCCAGTGCATTTGACTGAGATTAATTTTCAGTCGATGTACGAGCAGCAGCAAGCGCAGGCGGCGGCGCAGCAGCCTAGCCCGATCATTACGCAGTAAGCCGCGTAAACCGAAGTAAACCGCAGCAAGCCACGGCAAACCTGATCAGCAGTGGGGTGTAGGTGCCCAGACGGTGCTGAAACACTAGTTTTACCAGTGTTTTAGTGCTGTAGTCCAAGTATTTATTGCTCAGACAGCTATGAAAATTATAGTAATTGGTGCGGGTGCTTGGGGCACGGCATTGGCCATCAGCGCTGCGCAGCGCCATGCCGTGAGCCTGTGGGCGCGTGACCCTGTGCAGGCTGATGCCCTGCAAACCCAGCGCAGCAATGCACGCTATTTGCCCGGCATAGCCTTGCCACCTAGCCTGGTAGTACGCACCGGTGCTGCAGCCAGCTTGCCAGATGTAGCGCGGCAGCATGATCTGGTGATTGTAGCTACGCCCCTGGCAGGGCTGCGCCAGATGCTGAGCCAATTAGCCACTGTGCCTTGCCCTGTGGCTTGGTTATGCAAAGGTGTAGAGGGTGGGGTAGAGGGCAGTGAAAATTACCCCAAGTTAGCCCACGAAATATGCGCCCAAGTCGCCCCAAATGCAATGGCCGGAGTGCTCAGCGGCCCCAGCTTTGCCCAAGAGGTTGCGCGCGCGCAGCCCACGGCCTTGGTAGCGGCCAGCACGCATGCACAGGTGCGCGATGCCTTGGTAGACGCTTTTCACACCAGCAGCCTACGCGTGTACGCCAGCGACGACATCATTGGTGTGGAAGTGGGCGGCGC
>JANOSN010000672.1:0-4436 GCA_031415895.1 Polaromonas sp.
GCACGGGCACATTTGCCGCGCGCCTAGATGGGCGCAATGTCAGCTTGCAAAACTCGATCAACACCAAAGACATTGGCGGCGCAGGTTTGTTTGCTGTGGACATGTCATCGTTAGTGCTGGACACTTTAGACAGAAAAGTACGCTTGCGCGCCAACGGCAAGCAATTGGTGCCGTACTACACCCGCGAAGAAATTGAAACGCTAGGCGCTCCCAACGCTAAAGTGCTGGCCTTTGTCGACAACGCCAATGCGCTGTATGAGATGCAAGTTCAAGGCTCTGGCCGCATTCGCCTGCGCGAGAACAACGAGGTAATGCGAGTGACCTATGCAGAGCAAAACGGACACCCGTTTCGCCCCAATCTTGTCGCGGCCAAAAGCGGCAAGCCTGCTGTTAAAGTGCGCGGCCGTTCTGTAGAGCTGGACGCAGAGGACGACGAAGATGAAGGCGGTGACGCAGTCAGAACGCGTGGCTTTAAGTTGGCAAAACCTGCAGTCATGGGCACCGTGGCAGTGTCTGGGCAAAAAGTGGCTGCTGGTGCACGCCCAGCTACCGGCAGTGGCATCAAAGACCCCAGCTATGTATTCTTTCGTGAGAGCGCCGCCAAAAGTGGTGGCCCTGTAGGTGCCCTGGGCGTGCCTTTATCCCCAGGCCGCTCTATCGCTGTGGACCCACGCAGCACGCCGCTGGGCTACCCTGTTTTCATGTCTACACGCAACCCTACTGATGGCTCACCTATGCGTCGCCTCACCATTGCGCAAGACACCGGTGGTGCGATTCGCGGTGCCGTCCGGGCGGACTACTTTTTTGGCGATGGCCCGCAAGCCGCAACCCAAGCACGCCGTATGAAAGAGCGCGGCCAGCTATGGTTACTGTTACCGCGCGGCCTAAAAGTAGCTGCGGGCAGTGCTTTGGCAGGTAGAACACGGGGCGCATCTGCAAGTACAACGCTTGCCCAGTGCTTGGTGCCGACTGAAGATATTTGCGAAGATGATCAGTAGCCTATTGCTATAAAAATAATAGCTAATTAATCAATAAATGCTTGTACTACAAGCACTTTTCATTGGAAAACACCATAACCAAACAAAACCTGTACGCAGGTTAGGGTAACCACTTGACACCTAGGCAGTATTGAATTAGATTACTAACCAGTCAGTCATTAATAATGCATCTGGAATATCTATGTCACACTGTCAAACGACTAAAAACCGCACAAAACACCCTGTAGTCCAAGTATTCATTGCTCGCGCAGCTATGCTAACAATAGCGTTAGGGTTGCTGGGTAGTCTTGCTGCTTGTAGCAAACCTGCACCTCAAGCTGAGCCGGTGAGAGCTGTGAAGGTCATGAAAGTCGGTTTGTCAGGCATGGACGCAGGGCAAGAATATTCAGCCGAGGTGCGCGCCAGAGTCGAGTCGCGTTTAGGCTTTCGGGTAGCGGGCAAGTTAATTAAACGCCAAGCCGAAGTAGGTCAGCGCGTGAAAGCAGGGCAGGTGCTAGCGCAGATTGACCCGCAAGACTACAAACTGGCCCAAGAGGCTGCGCGTGCGCAAGTGGCCGCAGCGTCGACTAACCGCGACTTGGCAGCGGCAGACTACAAGCGTTTTCAAACTTTAAAAGACCAAAACTTCATCAGCGGTGCCGAGCTGGAGCGTCGCGAAACCACGCTTAAAGCTGCGCAGGCGCAGCTAGACCAAGCGCAAGTGCAGCTCAAATCACAAGGCAACCAAGCGGGTTACGCCACGCTGGTGGCCGACGTGTCGGGCATAGTTACTGCTGTGGAGGCAGAGCCTGGCCAAGTGGTGAGCGCAGGCAGCCCGGTGGTGCGCATTGCGCAAGACGGCGCGCGCGATGTCGTGTTTAACGTGCCCGAAGACCGCGTGCGCCAGTGGGCTGTGGGTACTGAGGTGGCCATTAAGCGCTGGGCAGATGGTAGCGAGACTACGGGCCGCATTCGTGAGATTGGTGCCAGTGCTGACCCCGTGACACGCACCTTTCCTATCAAAGTGTCGGTCGATGCAGCCCAAGCGCCTGCGCTGGGATCAACGGTGTATGTGCAGCCGCCGTCTAGCGTGGCGGGCGTGCAGGCCATTAAGCTGCCGACCAGCGCACTGTTTTTAGAAGGCCAAACATCCCGTGTCTGGGTGCTAGACACTGCCAGCATGACCGTGAAAAGTACCCCTGTGCAAATTGCCACAGCCGATGGCAACCAGGCCGTGATTGCCGGTGGCTTAAGCCCAGGCGCGCTAGTAGTGTCTGCAGGTGTACATGTGCTGTCACCTAATCAAAAAGTCACTATTTTCCAATCAAATAAGGCTGAAGTCCAAGTATCTAATGCTCAAGCAGCTATAAAAAATGTAGCGCCTGCAGCAGCGTCTGTAGTTGCACCAGCTGCCGCTGCCCAAGCCACCACATCAGCCGCAAAGTGAGCACGCTATGACCGAGCCTACTTCTGCCGCTGCGCAGCCTGCTGCATTGCCTGCATCACCCAAATTCAACCTCTCCAAATGGGCCATTGAACACGCCGCACTCACCCGCTACCTCATGCTGGTGCTGATGGTGTTGGGCTTTGCTGCCTACTTTCAACTAGGCCAAGACGAAGACCCGCCGTTTACCTTTCGCGTCATGGCTATTCGCACCTTCTACCCCGGCGCTACTGCACAACAGGTGAACGAGCAAGTGGTCGACAAGATTGAAAAGACCCTGCAAGAAGTGCCCTTGGCCGACAAAATTCGCTCCTACGCTAAGCCCGGCGAGGCGCTGACAATTTTTCAAATCAAAGACTCCGGCAACCCCAAAGACGTGCCAAACATTTGGTACAGCGTGCGCAAAAAAGTGGGCGACATTCGCAATACTTTGCCGCAAGGTGTGATTGGCCCGTTTTTTAACGACGAGTTTGGCGATGTATTTGGCGTGATGTACGCACTAAAAACCGATGGTTTTAACTATGCCGAAGGCAAAGCCTTTGCCGACGACGTACGCCAGCAGCTACTGCGGGTGAAAGACGTGTCCAAGGTAGAGCTGTTTGGCCAGCAAGACGAAAAACTGTATGTCGAAATATCGCAAAAGCGCTTAAGCCAATTGGGTATAGACCTTGGGGCTGTGATTGCCCAGCTGGGTGCACAAAACGCGGTTGAGCCTGCTGGTGTGATTGTGACCCCACAAGACAATTTGCAGGTGCGTGTGGGTGGGCAGTTCAACACCATTGAGCAGCTAGAGGCCATGCCCATCAAAAGCGGCGCGGCGGGCGCAGGCGCAGGTGCGGCGCAAATACGCTTGGGCGATATTGCCCAAATCAAGCGTGGTTTTATTGACCCAGCGCAGGTCAAAGTGCGCACTACTGATTTTGACAAAGCAGGCAAAGTAACCAGCCAAGAGGTGATTGTGCTGGGCGTGTCCATGGCCAAGGGCGGTGACATTATTGCACTGGGTAAAGCCCTCAAAATAGCTACTGATAAGATTGATACCACCTTACCAGCAGGTGCAGCCTTGGTGCAAATTCAAGACCAGCCGCGCGCAGTAGCTACCTCGGTCAATGAGTTTTTGGCTGTGCTGATTGAAGCCGTGGTCATCGTGCTGGCGGTGAGCTTTTTGGCCCTAGGCCTGCACAGCCGTGGCAAGCAAACTCCTTTGTACAAACGCTACTACATCGACATGCGGCCCGGCTTGGTGGTGGGCATCACCATTCCGCTGGTGCTAGCGGTAACGTTTTTGGCCATGTGGTATTTTGGCTTGGGGTTGCACAAAATATCGCTCGGCTCCCTCATCATCGCGCTGGGCTTGCTGGTGGACGACGCCATCATTGCAGTGGAGATGATGGTGCGCAAAATGGAAGAGGGCTACGACAAAGTGCGCGCCGCCACCTTTGCTTATGAGCTAACAGCCATGCCCATGCTCACGGGCACGTTGATTACTGCCGTAGGCTTTTTGCCGATTGGCATCGCCAAATCATTGACGGGCGAATACACCTTTGCTATTTTTGCCGTCACGGTCATTGCGCTGATGATCAGCTGGGTGGTGTCGGTGTATTTTGTGCCCTACCTTGGCTTGCTACTGCTAAAGCACAAGCAAAACCAAGCCATGCGCAATGCTAATGGCCACCACGACGCAGGCGGGGCAGATAACGCACAGCACCAAGAGCACTTTGACACACCGTTCTACAACACCTTTCGCCGCATGGTGAACTGGTGCGTATTGCACCGCTGGATCACTATTGGCGCGACGGTGTTGGTGTTTGGCCTGGGCATTGTGGGCATGGGCAAAGTGCAGCAACAATTTTTCCCGGATTCATCACGCCCTGAGATTTTGCTGGACGTGTGGTTTACCGAGGGCACTAGCCTGCAGGCCAACGAAGAGGTGGTCAAGCGCCTAGAACAGCGCCTGATGACCGAGCCTGGCATGGTGAGTGTGAACACCTGGGTAGGCTCGGGTGTGCCGCGTT
>JANOSN010000673.1:0-6336 GCA_031415895.1 Polaromonas sp.
CTCTGAACCAGCTAAACCATCCGGTGCAGGCCAAAGCCTAGGCTTGGCGGTAGCTGAGCTGACCGATGCGCAAAAGAAAGACCTCAAAATCAAAAGCGGCGTGCGCGTGACCGCCGCTGCCGACGGCGCAGCACGCGCGGGCCTGCGCGAGGGCGATGTCATCATTGCAGTGGCTAACACCGAGATCAACAGCATGGCTGAGTTTGACGCTGCAGTGGGTAAGGCAGATAAATCCAAGCCCGTCAATGTGCTGTTCCGCCGTGGTGAGATGGCGCAGTTTGCGCTGATTCGTCCGACCAAATAATCTAGGCGATAATACAAAGCTGTGGGCCGTTAGCTCAGCTGGTTAGAGCAGGGGACTCATAATCCCTTGGTCGGGGGTTCAAGTCCCTCACGGCCTACCACTTTTTATACTTCTACACTGTCTATGCGCGCATAAGCTTTTTGCGCACTAGATGAATGTTGTTACGCAAGGCGTACAACTCATCCGCATAAGACAGTGGGATTTTAATTTTCTCTACCCGCAGATCCAATGCATTGAGCTCACCGATGAGTGCTTTATTGGCATCCATGTTGGTGCTTTCGCGGTTTTCAATTTCTCGCAGTTGGGCGTACCATTTAAAAATGC
Source organism: Polaromonas sp. (assembly GCA_031415895.1). Classification (GTDB taxonomy): domain Bacteria; phylum Pseudomonadota; class Gammaproteobacteria; order Burkholderiales; family Burkholderiaceae_C; genus JAAFIP01. The sequence goes on from JANOSN010000673.1 coordinate 629, forward strand.
GTGAGCGCACACGAAACTGGTACAGCGGTGGCAACACGCGCGACATGGGCAGCAAAATGGCAATGATGATACCCAGCGCCACCCACATGCGGTCAATCAAATTGGCCATCCAAAACGACAAATAGCGCTGCAGCAGTGGCGGGCCGTTTTTCAAATAACGTTCAGCCTCTTTGGCTAGTGGCAATTCATCGCGCTTAGCGTTTGGAAAGTCCCCCACTTTGTTAAACCAACCCGCAGTGCCGTGGATTTGGTGTGCAGCGGTAGTAAAAAGCTGCAGCAGTGCAGGGTGCGTTTGGTTGCGTGCTATCAGCGATGTGGTGGGGCCTGCTAAGCGCACGTCTTGTGGTGGGTTGTCAATCGACAAGTCCACTACGCCACGGGGCAAAATAGCGGGCGATAAAAACGTAAAACGCCGCGAGTAAGCCTCAGCCTGCACAAAATCCATCAGCTTGATACCTGGCGTTTGCAACAGCATTTGTACCATGAGTGATTCTGGGGCAGAGGCAAACACGATGGCATCTGTCTCACCGCCAAGCAAAGCCATGGTGGCCGGTGTTTGGTCTAGCGTGGATATTTTCAGGCTCTCTGCCTCAACACGGTTGCTGTCTAACAAGCGGCGCATGAGGTTGGGCACGCCACTGCCAGGCGTGCCTAGATTGACCCGCCAGCCGGCTAGTTGAGTCAGGGAAGTTAGTTTTTGTTGATCGGGGCTGGCTTTGATCAGTCGCTGTGCAGAGTCTTCGCGGTAAAACAACCAAATGGGCTCTAAAAACAAGCTACCCAGAGTTTGCAAATTTTGATCGTCTTCGGGGCTGGCCTCGCCAGTGCCGCCTTGAACAAATCCAATGTCCACTTTGCCTTCCCTTAGCAGTTTAAGGTTGGCCGATGACCCTTCGGTCTGCACCACTCGCACTTCAATACCGCTGGTTTTGAGCTGGGCAACATACTTTTTGCTGAACTCATCGTAGGCGCTTTGGCCTGGGCCACTGGCCAAGGTGACTACTTTAGGCGGGTTAGGGTCGAGCCACCAGTAAGCTAAAGCTAAAAGCAATAAGCCCAGCAGGATAAAAGGACCAAACGAGACCAGCAGATCGCGGATGGAGACAAGGGTGTAACGTATAGCTTGAGGCATGCGCTGTATTAAACAATAAAAATGCTGTGTAGTCCAAGCGTTTATTGCTCGAGCAGCTATATATTTTGTAGCAATTTACAAGCTCGTTTGCAGACCTATAAGGCTCAGTGCTGCGGTTTCATGAGCTCCAGCAAAGACAGTTGCTCGCGCCATCGCCCCAACTTGAAGCCTGCAGCTGCAGCACCAACAACGCCGCTGATAATCAATACCAGTGCATATAAGCAGGGGAGATAGTCACTCATTTTGGGGCCACCTTTTCTACGCTGGTCATAACAAACGCCCCTTGCAATTGCTCGGCAGTAAACATAATTTTGTCACCAGCAGCTATTTTCTCTAGCAAGGCAGCGTCACGCACTTGAAACACCATGGTCATGCTGGGCATATCGAGGTTCTTGATAGGGCCATGTTTGAGTGTGACCTTCTTGGCTTCTTTGTCAACTTTTCGCACTTCGGCCTCAGCCATGTCTTTTGCAGGTGTAGCTGCCGATGCTGCTGTAGCAGGCGCGTTAGTAGCCGATTGTGCCAAAACAGCGATGGGCGCTGCAACAACAACCAAAGCAAGCATGGTGGTAGAAAGAATAGAAGATAGTTTGTTCATGGGAAAGTCCTTTGAAAGAAAAAAATTACACATATGATTGATAAACGTGACGCTGCGCGTTTTTGAGGACAAGCATGACGTCGTATTTGTCACGTTTTGCGTCCATTTCCATGCCTGGAGAGCCAATTGGCATGCCCGGCACGCTTAAACCTATTACATCCTTGGCAAAAGCGGGCGGTTCTTTCATGAGGCGCTTGATTTCACGCGCTGGTACATGCCCCTCTACTGCAAAACCACCAATGAGCGCTGTGTGGCATGAGCCCATGTCAACAGGTATGCCCAGTTTGGCTCGAACAGCATCTGTGCTTTGCACATCATTGGCTTTGACGCTAAAGCCTTCACGCTGCAAATGCTCTATCCACGCTGTGCAACAGCCGCAAGTAGGCGTTTTCCATACTTCTGCTGTCAGCGCCAGCGACATTTGAGCAGGCTCGGCATAGGCCTGGGATGAAGCTTGAGCTATTGCTGGCGCGGTAGCGTCAGGCGCACGTTGGCAGGCTACCAAGCCCAACGATAAGCTGCCCAAGCTCGCTATGCTGAGCATGGTGCGGCGTCTGTTAAAAAGTGGCAAATGGGTTTTGGGCACGATGGTTCCTTATCGAGCATTAGGCAGCACTGACTTTAATCTTGCCCACCATGCCAGCTTGGTAGTGGCCTGCAATCAAGCACGCGAAGTCAAAGTCACCTGCTTTATTGAATTGCCAAATAATGGCTTGTGTTTTGCCAGGTGCGACGTGGGCCATGTAGGGCGCATCATGTTCCATGTTGGGAAATTTCAGCATCAAGGTTGCATGCTCATCAAGCGCTGCTTTGGTGCCTAGAACGAACTCATGCATCATTTTGCCGTTATTTTTAACGACAAATTTAATGGTTTCGTTTTGCTTTATGTCCAGCTTGTCTGGGGTAAAGCGCATTTGGTCAGTCATGCCGCATTCAATCGTACGCTTGATATTTTTGCTGTCACCCGCGATGCCCCATTCTGTTTGCTCTTTTTTGGCTATTGCTGGCTTAGAGCCATGCGGTTTATCATGCCCTGGCCCTGCGTTAGCTAAAAAAGCTGCGCTGCCCAGCGAACCTAAAGCAGCCGAGGCCAATAATTTGCGGCGTGTAGTCATAAAAATCTTTCGAAAATAAATATTGATAAAAATTAATACGTGAAATAAATTTTCTCGCCTTACTTCGAAAAAACTTATATCGCGTACGCTGCAGCTGCATAAGTCAGCCACATCGAGGCAATTGCCCTAATGTGACTGGCAAAAACGTCACCCCGTTGCGCAGCAACACAGCGAGGGCCGGGAACAAAACTAATAACTATTGTTAAGTAAAAATATAGTAATTAAAAAATTCATTTTTCGGCGTATGTATTGCTTAAGTAGCTATTTAGATAATAGTGTTGTTGGTTTAGCTCTGTATGGACACAGTGCCAGTCACCACATAGGCACTGCCCCACAATGCAGTGTGAATTAACTGCAAACTCGCTCCCCTTGCTTCAAGCAGTCGCCATGGACGGTCTAGGTTGGCATAGGTAGTCATGTAGTGGCGAGCACGGTACATGTTAAAAAAATTCACGGGCCAGCCCCACAACCAAGGCAGTGTTTTCATGCCTAGAATGGCAATGCGCGCGCCCGGTTTGGCGCATGCAATAAGGCTGTCAAGTGCTTTTGCTGATTGCAATACGTCTTGTGTATAGCACAGCAGTAATGCATCAGCCTGCGCGGCGGGCCAAAAATTCTCGGTAGCTATTTGCGCTACAGAAACGTTTTCGCAGCCAGCGCAGGCTGCAACTCGTGCGCTTGCTTGTGCCGCCATCTCTGGGCTAAGTTCAACGCCGACTACTTTGCCCTTCGGCCCTACTGCGCTAGCCAGCAAAGGTAGTGCAGGGCCCGTGCCACAGGCGATGTCAAATACGGTTTCGCCCGGTTGTAGTGCTAAAGAGTGAAGTGTAATTAAGCGCAGTTTTTCTATGCGCTTGCAAGTTGAATCGTAACTAGCCGCTAGAACGCGGTAGTTCTTCAGCGCGCGCTGAGGGCTAGGCTGCTCAGAAATGTTATCGATTACTGCGATAGTCATAACAACGTCTCAATGCTTCATGCCAGCCATGGGCTTGCGTGCTTTCAGCTCTACAGTGCCGTTAAAACTTGTTCCAGTGTCGGGGTTGCGCAAACCAGTCACTAAGCCGTTGTTTGATGCTATCTCCGACTTAAACCGCGCAGGTTCTGGCAGCGCACCGTTCCATTCAAAAGCTTGGGTGCCTGCGGGTTGTTTGTACCAACCGGGGTCTTTATAGTCGCCCGCTTTTTGATTTTTGCGTACCTTGACGGTGGTAAACATGCCGCCCATCTCTACGGGGCCATAAGGGCCAGTGCCGGTCATCATGGGGGCGGTGTTCTCGGGCAGCTCCATCTCCATCTCGCCCATGTCGGCCATGCCGCGCTCGCCCATCACCATGTAGTCGGGGATGAGTTTTTGGATTTTTTTGACCAAGCCTTTATGGTCTACACCAATCATGGTGGGCACGTTGTGGCCCATGGCGTTCATGGTGTGGTGGCTTTTGTGGCAGTGAAAAGCCCAGTCGCCTTCTTCGTCGGCCAAAAATTCAATTTGTCGCATCTGACCCACTGCGACATCGGTCGTCACCTCATACCAACGCGTACCTTTGGGTGTGGGGCCACCGTCTGTACCCGTCACTAAAAACTCATGACCATGCAAGTGAATAGGATGGTTGGTCATCGTCAGGTTACCAAAGCGGATACGCACCTTGTCATTGAGCCGCACGTTGAGCGATTCAATACCAGGAAAAACGCGACTGTTCCACGACCAGATGTTGAAGTCCAGCATGGTGTTGACCTTGGGTGTCATGCTGCCAGGGTCCACATCGTAGCCTTGAAGCAAAAAGCAAAAGTCGCGTTGCACTTCATCTATCAGCGGGTGCTTGCCCTTAGGGTGCGTAATCCACATGCCCATCATGCCCATAGCCATTTGCGTCATTTCATCGGCATGGGGGTGGTACATAAATGTGCCAGGCCGGCGAGCGATAAATTCATAGACAAAAGTTTTGCCCACGGGGATTTGTTTTTGGTTTAGCCCGCCTACACCGTCCATGCCGTTGGGCAGGCGCTGGCCATGCCAGTGCATGGTGGTGTGCTCGGGCAACTTGTTGGTGACGAATAGGCGCACACGGTCGCCTTCTACTACTTCAATGGTGGGGCCTGGCGACTGGCCGTTGTAGCCCCACATGTTGACCTTAAAACCGGGTGACATTTCGCGCACCACGGGCTCGGCCACTAGGTGAAATTCTTTCACGCCCTTGTTCATGCGCCAAGGCAGCGTCCAGCCATTGAGCGTGACCACGGGGTTGTAGGGCTGGCCAGTGGGGGGAAGCAGTGGAGGTGCAGTGTCCGGCTTGGCCATGAACACAGGTTCGGGCAGGGCGGCCATAGCTACCTTGCTCACGCTTGCTACAGCAACAGCCGTCATGGCTGCTCCGTTGAAAAAATTGCGTCGGTTCATAGTGTGGTTTGTTTGCTTTGAAGCGTTGTTGTTAGGGGTGGTGTGCATGGTTCAATGCCCCGCTTTGGTTTCGCTGCTGCCTGCGCTGGCCTTCATGCTGGCCAAGCCGCCTACGGATGTGCCGGTAAGCGTGGTTTGCAAATCGGTATCGGCCAGCCAAAAATCACGCTGCGCCTCAATAGAGCCGTTAACTGCCATGATTTGCGTGCGCATATCGCCCAAAAGGTCGAACACGCCCAGCAGCATGCCGTTGTAGCGCAGCAGTACCTCGTCGCTGATGAATTTTCGCAGTGGCACCACCTCGTCGCGGTAATGCACAGCCACGTCATAGGCCGTGCGGTAGCCGTGGTAAGCCTCGCGTGCCTCGCTGCGGGCGTTGATAGCGGTTTGGCGCACACGTGCCACCGATTGCATATAGACACCCTGTGCGCGCGCGTTAGCTGCGCCGCATAGCCGAGCGCGCCGTCC
>JANOSN010000674.1:0-1310 GCA_031415895.1 Polaromonas sp.
GATCAGCGCCGAGGTGCTGCGCAAGATGAAAAAGACCGCCGAGGACTACCTCGGTGAAGAAGTGACCGAGGCCGTGATCACCGTGCCGGCCTACTTCAATGACAGCCAGCGCCAGGCCACCAAGGACGCCGGCCGTATTGCGGGCCTGGACGTCAAGCGCATTATCAACGAGCCTACCGCTGCAGCCCTAGCCTTTGGCTTGGACAAAAACGAAAAAGGCGATCGCAAAATTGCCGTATATGACTTGGGCGGCGGTACGTTTGACGTGTCGATCATCGAAATTGCCGACGTTGATGGCGAAAAGCAGTTTGAAGTGTTATCCACCAACGGCGACACCTTTTTGGGCGGTGAAGATTTTGACCAACGCATCATTGAGTACATCATTGCTGAGTTCAAGAAAGAGCAAGGTGTTGATTTGGGCAAAGACGTGCTGGCCTTGCAGCGCCTGAAAGAAGCTGCAGAGAAAGCCAAAATCGAGCTGTCCAGCAGCGTGTCTACTGACATCAACCTGCCCTACATCACAGCCGATGCGTCTGGCCCCAAACACCTCAGCATCAAAATGACACGCGCCAAGCTGGAAAGCCTGGTCGAAGAGCTGATTGAGCGCACCATTGCACCGTGCCGCACCGCTATTAAAGACGCTGGCGTGGCTGTGGGCGATATTCACGACGTGATCTTGGTTGGCGGCATGACCCGCATGCCTAAAGTGCAAGAAAAGGTCAAAGAGTTCTTTGGCAAAGAAGCCCGCAAAGACGTTAACCCCGACGAAGCCGTGGCCGTAGGCGCTGCAATTCAGGGCCAGGTGTTGTCTGGCGACCGTAAAGACGTGTTGCTATTGGACGTTACGCCACTGTCACTGGGTATTGAAACCCTGGGCGGCGTGATGACCAAGATGATCACCAAGAACACCACTATCCCGACCAAGTTTGCACAAACCTTCTCGACTGCTGACGACAACCAGCCTGCAGTGACGATCAAGGTGTACCAAGGCGAGCGCGAGATGGCCAGCGGCAACAAGTCACTCGGTGAATTCAACCTGGAAGGCATCCCGCCATCAGCGCGCGGCACGCCTCAAATTGAAGTGTCTTTTGACATTGACGCCAACGGCATTTTGCACGTAGGTGCCAAAGACAAAGGCACCGGCAAAGAAAACAAAATCACCATCAAAGCCAACTCTGGTTTGTATGAAGAAGAAATTCAAAAGATGGTGAAAGACGCCGAGCTGAACGCTGCTGACGACAAGAAAAAACTGGAACTTATCCAAGCCCGCAACACGGCTGACGCGCTGGTGCACAGCACCAAGAAAAGCT
>JANOSN010000675.1:0-1523 GCA_031415895.1 Polaromonas sp.
CTGCAAAAGTTCAAACTGCTGCAAACCCAGCGCCACCATGCGCGCCACCACAGCGGCAAAAAAGATTCTCACTATTGTTCTGTGACTAACTTTCTAAATCCTTTGTTGGAGGAGTTAGAGTTTTGGAAAATGCTGGAGTGGTTTAACGAACGTGTGTTTGGCCTGAAGCGCCGTGCCGACCCTACGGTGAAATCATAGGTATCGTAAAAACAGGTGTTTTCAGTACTTTAGGTGCTGAAAACGCCAGTAGTCCAAGTATTTATTTACATATATTGCTATGTAAATAATAGCAATTAATACTAACCAGGCTGCGCAATACGACGACTTTTCACTGCGCCTTTGTCCACATCAAACTCCACTTGCCGTGACTGGCCGTTGGTGCCCGGAAAGCCGTCAAATACGCTGCGGATTAAGTAGGGCATGGTGACGGTGAGCGTAGCGTTGCTGCCATTGCTGGTGGCTGAGGCTTCAAACACTTTGCTAGCGCCCTCGCTGATGTCTACGCGCAGGCGGCGGGTGCTCACGTCGCGGCTTACGGTGCGGTAGCCTACTAAATGTGGGCCCCAGGGGTCAGCAGCCCAGTAGCCGGGCCGCCAGCCAAGGGTGGGGTGGTGGTGGCTTGGGTGCCAGTAGTTACGGTTGGCGTACACCGGCTCGCGGCTGCGCTGTACTGCGGTGTTCACCCCGTAGTCTAGGCTCACCTCAAAGCGGCCTCTGGTGCTAGGGGCGGCTTCTTTTAAACCCAGTTGGTTGAGCTCGGTGCGCGCTAAGTCTTCGTAGGTTTTGTGTTCTAAGCTGGCCTCTTGGTTGCCAAAGCGCTTAAAGCTGTAGCTGCTACCTGCTGCATTAGCTGGCCAGCGCTGAAAACTGGTCACATCGCTTTGCAGCGTGGTGGCACAGCCGCCCAAGGCTAGCATTGCAGCCGTTAATAATCCTAATAGCAAATGTTTCATGGTAATTTAACGCACGCCTAGCTGCAGCGCTGACACCGCCTGCGCCCAGAGTTGGCTAAAGGGTGAAAGTGTGTATCTTGAGCCTGATGTTTATAAAAATAATGGTATTTTAAAGTTTACCTATCCGATACGCATTACGTTTAGGTAAATTTGTTAAACTGCAAGTAACCTCAGCTTAAGACGTGTTTTAGAAAGCCCCGCAATGACCCAAGCCCCTACCAAAGCATTTGCTTCCCAAGCCGATTTAGAGGTCAAAAAAATCACTTTCACACAATTGTCGACCCACTGCTGGGCCTACACCGCCCAGGGCGATCCAAATTCTGGCGTCATCATTGGCGACAAATTCATCATGGTTAGCGATGCCACAGCCACACCTGCGATGGCGCGCGATTTGATTGCCAAAATCCGCACGGTATCTGATAAACCTATCAAATATGTGCTGCTCACTCACTACCACGCCGTGCGCGTGCTGGGTGCCAGCGCGTATGCGGCTGAAGGCGCGACCGAGGTGATTGCCAGTCGCGGCACGTATGAGCTGATAGTGGAGCGCGGCGCGCAAGACATGCAAAG
>JANOSN010000676.1:0-9237 GCA_031415895.1 Polaromonas sp.
CATAAACAGGGCGTAGGTTTTTTGTGCGCTGATATCGGCTGCGGTTTGCACCAGCTTGCGCTCAAAGCCTGTGCGGTTGAGCAAACCGGTCAGTGCGTCGCGGCTAGGCGAATACGCAGCGCGGTTGATCACCCGGTTGCCATGCCGATATTGCAGCAGCAAGGCGAACAGCAATAATGCCGACGATAGCGAGAAGGCCAGCATGGTAATAGAGTAGCTCCACTGTCCGTCTAAGTAACCCCAATAGGCAGCTATAGGTAAAAAAATTGCTATACAGATCAACACTGCAGCAGCCAGCGACCAATAGGCGTGGGCCTGACCGCGCACCACGCTAGCCAGGGCAATGCCTAGACCTAAAATTAAACTGGCAATTAAAAAGGGTGACGTTATGGCCCAATGGATTTCGCGGTCCACTGTAAAGAGCATGACTATCAATGCCATTAGGGTACCTACCAACCAAAAGTTGGCCAGATGGGCGACAAATTTTGAATAGTATTTTTGCCCAACTACCGCGCTGATAGTCCATGGAACCAAGGCGCCAAAAAAGATCGACGTTACGTATTTAATATAGTCGTTAAACCAAGTGGTGGCGGTGCCTAAATAGACTCCAGCCATACCCCCATTGCCCGCTGCAAGTAGCGCGACGATCATGGAATACACACCGACTGCCAAAAATACAAACCGCCTAAAAATAGCGGCTGCGCCAAAACATATCAACATGGTAAAAAACAGCAGTGCCATGGCGGCGCCCGCTTCAGTGTTGCGGTTGGCATGCGCCTCTCTAAAGGCCGGGTCAGCCCACAGCCTGACCGGGCTGGGAAACAACCCCTGCTGCGGAATATCCAAAATGATCTGCAGCTCACCCTGCTTGGGCGGTATAAAAAATGCGGGGCTGCGGCTGGCAAAAGGCCACTGCACCATGGGTATCTGGTCGCCAGCAGACAGTTGCGCCCACGCTGTGGTGCTGTCGCCGCTGCGGTAGCGATAGCTCAGATGCGCCACATCAAGGCGCGGCATGGGCAGCTCTATGACCAAACTGTGGGGACTGTCTTGCACTTGTACTGACAGCCGGCCCACAAAACGTTGGTCATTGCGTACTGTCACAGGCTTTGCGGTACCCGGTGCAAAGCGATCTTCGGGCACATCCCATAGGGTCTGCGCATCCAGCGGTTTTGAAGTGTCTAGCCCCTTGCCGGGCACCATGGTGGTTTGCCATACCGCGCGCACATCGGTGTTAAAGCGCATGCGGTCTTTCGACCGCAAATCTAGCACCGGGGCGGCGTGTAACGCGCCTACCCACAGGCATTGCAGCAGCAAGCCTAATAGCCAAGCAGACAGTTGTTGATGTGCGTAAATTTTCGTTACCATATGTAGTAACTATTGTCTAACCTGGATTGCGTAAAAGCAAGCAATCAATCTAGGCTGATCAATCCATTACGCTAAAAATCTCTTTCGGATAGATGCTTCTATTCCGATAGCATCTAAGCCCTGCATGGCAAGCAGTTTGACAGGGTCGCCATGCTCAATGAAGGTATCTGACAAGCCCAGTTGTAACACCAAATTATTCATTTTTAGCTGTTGCAATGCCTCAAGTACTGCGGAGCCTGCACCGCCCATGAGGCAGCCTTCTTCCAAAGTGACCAAGTGCTGGTGCGTGCTGGCAATGTCATTGAGCATGTCTAAATCTAAGGGCTTGGCCCAGCGCATGTTGACCACGGTGGCGTCTAGCTTTTCAGCCGCCTCAAGCGCGGGGTACAGCATGGTGCCAAAGCTTAGGATGGCTATTTTTTTAGCGGTGGACGTACGCCGAACTTCAGCTTTGCCAAACGGCAACGGCGTAAGGTCAGTACCGCACGGCACGCCCGCACCTGCACCGCGCGGGTAGCGTACGGCCACGGAATGGTTTTGCTCAAACGCGGTAGTCAATAAAGCGCGGCACTCTGCTTCGTCTGCGGGGCAGGCCACGCTAATGTTAGGAATGCAGCGCAAATACGCAATGTCATACGCTCCTGCATGGGTTGCGCCGTCGGCGCCCACCAAGCCTGCGCGGTCTAGTGCGAACACGACGGGCAGGTTTTGAATTGCCACGTCATGGATTAACTGGTCATAACCGCGCTGCAAAAACGTGCTGTAGATGGCAACGACGGGCTTGAGGCCTTCGCAGGCTAGGCCCGCAGCAAACGTGACGGCGTGCTGCTCTGCAATGCCTACGTCGTGATAGCGTTGCGGGAAGCGTTTTTCAAACTCCACCATGCCTGAGCCTTCGCGCATGGCGGGGGTGATGGCGACTAAGCGTTCGTCCTTGGCAGCCATGTCGCACAGCCAGTTGCCAAACACTTGGGTGAAGGTTTGCTTGGATGGTGCGGTGGATTTCACAATGCCCACTGCAGGGTCAAACTTGCCGGGGCCGTGGTAGCCCACGGGGTCAGCCTCGGCCAGCTTGTAGCCTTGGCCTTTTTTGGTCACCACATGCAAAAACTGCGGGCCTTCGCCGCTGGCCATGAGGTGTTTAACGTTCTCTAGCGTGGGAATGAGCGAATCTAAATCATGCCCATCAATCGGGCCGACGTAGTTAAAGCCAAATTTTTCAAACAGCGTGGCGGGCACCACCATGTTTTTAGCGTTTTCTTCAAAGCGCTTGGCCAGCTCAAACAGCGGTGGCGCGGCTTTAAGCACAGTTTTACCCACATTGCGGGCAGCAGAATAAAACTGGCCGCTCATCAGCTGGGCAAGGTAACGGTTGAGCGCACCCACGGGCGGACTTATGCTCATGTCGTTGTCGTTCAGCACCACCAGCAGCGGCAGGCCAGGCTGCACGCCGCCGTTGTTCAGGGCTTCAAAGGCCATGCCTGCGGTCATCGCGCCGTCGCCAATAATGGCCACGGCGTGGCGTTGCTCACCCTTGGTGCGCGCGCCCACGGCCATGCCAATGGCAGCGGAGATAGACGTGGACGAATGCGCTGTGCCAAAAGTGTCGTATTCACTCTCGGGCCGGCGCGGAAAGCCGCTGATACCGCCCAACTGGCGCAGGGTGTGCATTTGGTCGCGGCGACCGGTCAAGATTTTGTGAGGATAGGTTTGGTGGCCCACGTCCCACACCAAGCGGTCGTGCGGGGTGTTAAACACGTAGTGCAGCGCCACGGTCAGCTCGACAGTGCCTAGGTTAGAGCTTAAGTGCCCACCGGTTTTAGACACCGACTGCAGCACATGCTCGCGCAGCTCTTCGGCTAGGGTTTTAAGTTGTGCACGCGGCAGCAGGCGCAGGTCAGCGGGGGAGTTAATGGTGGACAGCAGTGTCATACTTTAAATTAGAGTGTGCTATTTATTTTATAGCTGCTTGAGCAGTAAATACTTGGACTACAGGCCTAAAACATAGGTAAAACGCGATTTATGACCGTTTTAAACCAGTATTTTGACTAGTGGCTACGTTGTACCACCATATCAGCTAACGCGTGCAGCGCGCGGGTGTCGGCCAAGCCACTGCTTTGTAGCGCACGGGTGGCCTGTGTGTACAAGGTGTGTGCATACTCGCGCGCAGGGGCCAGCCCCATCAGCGACACATAGGTGGGTTTGTCGTTGTTTGCGTCTTTACCAGCGGTTTTGCCCAAGGTGGCTGAATCAGCCACCACGTCTAAAATGTCATCCACCACTTGGAAAGCCAAGCCAATGGCGTTGCCATAGTCTTTAAGCGCCTGCAACTGCGCAGCGGTAGTGCTGCCGCAGGTTGCCCCCATGGCCACACTGGCTTGAAGTAGTGCGCCGGTTTTAAGGTGGTGCATTTGGCGCAGCTGGTCTTCGGTGAGCTTCACGCCTACGCTGGCCAGGTCAATAGCTTGGCCACCGGCCATGCCAGCCTCGCCAGCGGCGCGCGCCAGCAAGGCGCACAAGCGGGCTTGTACGGTGGCGCTGACGCTGCCGTCTTGCGGGGTGAGCACTTCAAAGGCCAGCGCCTGCAGCGCGTCGCCCGCCAGCAGGGCCTGCGCTTGGCCAAACTTGACATGCACGGTGGGTTTGCCACGGCGCAAAATATCGTTGTCCATGCAAGGCATGTCGTCGTGCACTAGGCTGTAGGCATGGATCATCTCAACTGAGCAGGCCGCTCGGGTTGCGGCTGCCGCGTCACCGCCAGTGGCCTCGCACGCGGCCATTACCAGCAGTGGGCGCAAGCGCTTGCCGCCGTCTAGCACGGCGTAGCGCATGGCATCACCCAAGCCAGCGGGCGCGTGGGCGGGCACGTGGTGCTGTAAGGCCAGCTCGGTGGCGCGCAGGTGGGCGGCCATCCAAGTGGCAAAGTCAAAAGTCTGCCCAGTACTGGGGCTTACTTGCGCGCTCACTCTTGCGTCCATGGGCTGCCTTGGTCGTCGGCTTTGCTGTCGGCCTTACCATCAGTTTTAGCGTCCAGCACTTTGATTTGTTGCTCTACTGCTTGAAGTTTGTCACGACACAGCTTAAGCAGCACGGCGCCGCGCTGGTAGCCGGCCAGCAGGTCGTCTAGCGGCAGTTGGCCAGATTCAACCTTAGCTACCAAGGCCTCCAGCTCTTGCAAGGCGGCTTCGTAGGTCAGGCTGGTGGATGGGGCGGCGGCTTTAGGCATAGCAACAGTGTAAGGGGGCAAAAGTCAAATTAAGCAACAATTGTAGGCGGGTAAAATCAATCACCACGGTTATATTGCAACCTTAGCGCTAAATTGGCAGGGCAACGGGCCCGCAGCAAGCATACACAAACTACACCGGCAAACCACAACGGCAATCAACAACGTCCTTTAGTTACACCATGACGGATTTAAGCCTGCAACCCCATTTAAACGCCAGCGGCCTAGCCACCAGCCCGCTAGACGTCGCCACGTATTTTGACCCCACTACCTTTGCCGCCGAGCAGCAGCGCATTTTTGCCCGCAGTCCGCGCTACATTGGCCACCAGTTGTCTGTGCCCCACGTGGGCCAGTACCACACCCTTCCGCAAGAGTCCGAGGGCCGCGCACTGGTACACACACCCAAAGGCATTGAACTGATTTCTAACGTGTGCCGTCACCGTCAAGCCCTGATGCTCAAAGGCCGTGGCCGCATAGACGCAGCCGCTGGCAACATTATTTGCCCATTGCACCGCTGGACGTATGACGTATCGGGCAAAAACCCCACCGGCACACTCATAGGCGCGCCCCACTTTGCGCAAGACCCTTGCCTGCATTTGCAAAATTACAAAATGCAAAACTGGAACGGCCTACTGTTTGACGCGCCGCACACTGACGTCAACGCCGACCTAGCTGGCATGCACGCCTTGGGCGAGCTGAATTTTGATGGCTATGTGTTTGACCGCGCCCACCTGCACCAGTGCGACTACAACTGGAAAAGCTTTATTGAAGTGTATTTAGAGGACTACCACGTAGGTCCGTTTCACCCAGGCTTAGGCCAATTTGTCGCCACCGACGACCTGCGTTGGGAATTAAAGCCCAAGTACAGCGTGCAAACCGTGGGCGTAGCCGACAAGCTGGGCAAACCCGGCACCGCCGTGTACCAGCGCTGGCACGACGCCGTGCTGAACTATCGCGGTGGCCAGCCGCCCAAGCACGGCGCAATATGGCTCACCTTTTACCCCAACATCATGGTGGAGTGGTATCCGCATGTGCTGGTGGTGAGCACCCTGTTCCCGCAAGGGCCGCAAAAAACGCTGAACATGGTGGAGTTTTTCTACCCCGAAGAAATTGCCGCGTTCGAGCGTGAGTTTATTGAAGCGCAACAAGCCGCGTATATGGAAACCTGCGTAGAGGACGACGAGATTGCCCTGCGCATGGACGCAGGCAGACAAGCTTTATTGGCACGCGGAGATAGCCAGTCTGGGCCTTACCAAACGCCGATGGAAGATGGAATGGAGCATTTTCATCAGTGGTATCGGGGCGTGATGTCGGCTTAGTGTATTGCTGTAGTCCTTGTTCTGTTTAGTTGCATTGATTATTATTATTGCTACAAATTTTATAGCTGCTTGAGCATTAAATACTTGGACTACAAGGCTATTTGTACGCTAAATACCGCTAAACCACATTTACCTCTAACATCGGTTGGTTAGCCAACACCCGCCCCCAACCGCAAGCAGTTAAATCTAAGCTGCGGTAGGCACCATAGGTAATTAACTCGGACAGCGCTCTGCCCACGGCGGGTGACTGCTGCATGCCGTGGCCGCTGAAACCGTTGGCAAATAGCAAATTGTCTACATCAGGGTGTGCGCCTAGGATCACGTTATGGTCTAGTGTGTTCACATCGTAGTGGCCCGCCCAAGCGCGCTGTACGCGGGCGGCTTCAAAGCCGGGTACGCGGGCTGCTAATGTGGGCCATAGCACCTCGTCAAACAGCTGGTGCTGCACCTCAAAGTCAAAACACTCGGGGTCTTCAAGCTCGGCGGGCGATATGCCGCAAATAAACCCGTGGCCTTCAGGCCGAAAATACGCGCCGCTGGGATCTATCACCAGTGGGCAATGGGGCAGTTGCGCAGGCGAAGTAAAGTAAAACACGCAGCGCTTGCGCGACTGCACGGGTAGCGCAATACCTGCGCAGTGCGCCAGTGCGCAGGCACCCGTGCCAGCAGCGTTGACCACTACATCGCAGCTGATAGCGCTGCCGTCAGACAACACCACTTGCAGCACGCGCCGCCCTTGCCTGTGCAGACCCATCACTTTGGCCTGCTGGTACTGCACACCCAGTGCAATGGATTTGCGCTTGAACGCGGTCATGAGCCCGTAGGCATCTAGCCAGCCTTCACCTGATAAACCTAATGACCCCGCGCTGATGCCCTCAGTGTTAAGCCAACTAAACCGCTCCTGCAGCTGCTGGGGCGACACCAGCGCCACATCAACCCCTAAACTGCGTTGTACTGCGTGGTTAGCTTGCAGCACGCCCTGGCCTGCAGCGCTGGCTAAAAATAAATAGCCGTTTTCTTGAAAGCCCACATCGGGCACGTCGCCATCTACCGCTAAGTAATTTGCAATCTGGCGAATGAACTGCGTGCCAAACTGTGACATGCGGATGTTGTCGGGGGTCGAGAACTGGTGGCGTATCGACGCGGCTGATCGCGCAGTGGCGCAATGCTCATAAGTAGTGTCTTGCTCTATTACGCGCACCGTGCCGCTAAAGTCTGGATTGGAGGCCAAAAAATACGCCACCGCGCTACCCACGGCGGCTCCACCAACTATCACTACATCTGCAGTTTGCATAGTAGAGTAATGATACCTAATATGCTGCTATAGCATCACCAACCCGTCTATCACTTAGCAGCCAGCGAGGGTATGCACTGGCAGTGCTACCATCTAAAGTGATGTACCAAATAGTTAATTAGGAGATCCGTTTTGAAATTTGCAGTTGTCGGCGCGGGAGCATTAGGCAGCGCCATAGGCGGCGTGCTAACCGAGGCGGGGCACGATGTGCTGCTGATTACGCGCAACCGCGCGCATGTGGACGCCATAAACGAACATGGCTTGAAGCTGCGCACCGCAGGCGTAGACCGCGTAGTGCGCGCGCGGGCAGCCATGAGCGCGCAAGATCCACTAACGCTGGGCCAAAGCGTGGTGGACTGCATAATCGTTTCAGTCAAATCTGCACAAACGCACGCTGCAGTCAGCGCAGCAATGAAGTTGATAGGGCCTGACACTAGCGTGCTGTCGCTACAAAACGGCTTGGGGCACGAAGATATTTTGAGCACACTGGTGGGCGCACAGCGCGTGCTAGCGGGCAAAACTTATGTCGGTGGGCAAATGATTGCACCCGGCCATGTCATTTGCGGGCATGTAGGCAAAGACACGCACATGGGCGAGCTAGATGGCAGCGTTACCCCGCGCATCAAAGCCATTGCTAATGCATTTAACGCAGCGGGTTTGCTAACCACGGTGAGCCACAACATCATGGGCACGATATGGGACAAGCTGTTTATCAACGTGGCCACCGGTGCGCTAAGCGGTATCACACGCTTAGCCTATGGCGACTTGTACCAAATGCCGCAGTTGCAAGCGGTGGCCGTAGCAGCTGTAGCCGAGGCGATGGCGATTGCCAAAATCAAAGGCGTTCGTACCAGCATTACCGACCCTGTACAAGCGTGGACCAAAGCGGGCGCGGGCCTGCCTGCAGAATTTAAGCCGTCTATATTGCAAACGCTAGAGCGCGGCGTGCGCAGCGAGATAGGTTTTATTAACGGCGCTGTCGTGCAGCTTGGCTTGCAGCACGGCGTGCCTACACCCGTTAACAGTACGCTGCTGGCTTGCATCCAAGGTATTGAGAAAAATCTGCCCACCATTTAACTATTGACAGCTTGATATGCAATGCAAAACTATCTGTAAACACTTTAAAATGCCGTTTTAGTAACCAAATACCCTCGTAGTCCAAGCATTTATTGCTCAAGCAGCTATTAAATTGATAGTATTTATTTAGATCACCGCATGCCATGAATCATCCAGACCGCTACGCCGTTATCGGCAACCCGATTGCACAAAGCAAATCGCCCACCATCCAAACGCTGTTTGCGCAAGCCACCGCGCAGCACATGGTCTACAGCAAAGTTCAAGCACCTCTGGGCGGTTTTGCAGCCACCGTAGACGCTTTTATAAATGACACCAGTGCAGGCCCCGCTTGCGGTATCAACATCACCGCACCCTTCAAGATGGATGCATTTGTCTACGCCACCCAGCGCAGCGCGCGTGCGCAGCTGGTAGGTGCCGCTAACGCCATTAAGTTTGAACGCACGGCCAGCGGCATGACCTTGATAGCCGATAACTTTGATGGCATTGGCCTGGTGCGCGATGTGCTGCACAACCTGGCCACCCCGCTGGCTGGCAAGCGCGTGCTCATCTTGGGCGCGGGTGGTGCTACGCGCGGCGCGCTGCTGCCCATCTTGGCCGAAAAGCCTGCACTGGTGGTGATAGCCAACCGCAGCGTAGACAAAGCGCGCGCGTTGGCCACGCTGGGTGCCGCACACAGCAACCACTGCAGAGTAAGCGCCTGTGCCTACGACGAGCTAGAAGGCCAAAGCTTTGACATCGTGTTTAACGCCACCAGCGCCAGCCTGCACGCACAGCTACCGCCCCTGCCCGCCACAGTGTTTGCGCCGGGTGCTTTGGCCTATGAGCTGGCCTATGGCAAAGGCTTAACCCCGTTTTTGCAGCTTGCACGTAGCGCAGATGTGGTGCATTTGGCCGACGGCGTAGGCATGCTAGTAGAGCAAGCGGCCGAAGCGTTTGCATGGTGGCGCGGAGTGCGC
>JANOSN010000677.1:0-5120 GCA_031415895.1 Polaromonas sp.
TGGCGGTATTGCGGCTCACTTGCAGTGATGATCAGGCTGTTGGTGGCGGGGTCGGCTTGGATGTTGCCCCCGGTAGAGGGCAACGCATTTTGCGATGTAGGTGCTGTTGCTGCTCCGGCTGCCCCGGCTGCGGTCGCGGGCGCAGCTACTGGAATAGCGGCACCGCCGCCTGCTGCCGATGCACCGCTGGTGTTAGCCGCTAGTGCGGCACGCAGTGTGGCTGCAATGCGGGTGGCGTCACCATTCTTCAAATACACCACATGGATGTTGCCTGAGGCCTGGCTCGAAGTAGGCTGGTCTAAGCGCTGCACTAGCGACTTGATCAGTGCCACACGCGCTGGGTTGGCTGCGCGCAAAATCACTGCGTTAGCGCGTGGTTCGGCCAAGATAGAGGTCCTAAACGACGTGTCTGCTTGGCCTTGCGCTGCAGCGGGGCCGCTGCCACCATCACTCAGGCGTAT
This sequence comes from Polaromonas sp., assembly GCA_031415895.1. Taxonomy (GTDB): domain Bacteria; phylum Pseudomonadota; class Gammaproteobacteria; order Burkholderiales; family Burkholderiaceae_C; genus JAAFIP01. Next base: position 462 of record JANOSN010000677.1, read on the forward strand.
CAGCAAGGGCACCATGTCAGCAGCTAAAGCGTGTTTGAGGGGGATAACCTCTACATCAGTGGCGTTAGATACATCCAACGCAGCAATGATGCGCGCCATGCGCTGCAGGTTATCAGCATAGTCAGTAATCACCAGTGAGTTATTGCCGGGGTTCACGTTAATCGTGTTGTTCGGGCTGATCAGAGGGCGCAGGATGGGCACCAAATTGTTGGCCGTCTCGTAATTCAATCTAAAAATTTGCGTCGAAATTTGGTTGCCGCCAATGCGCGCTTCGCTGGTGCTGACACTGCCTGCTTGCAGCTTGGCATCAGCCTCGGGCACCACTTTAGAAATACCTGCTGAGTCCACCACGGTAAAGCCTTGCAAACGCAACGCAGTGAGAAACTGGTTGTAGGCTGCGCTAACGCTGATGGTTTTGTCAGTGGTTAAATTCATCGTGCCTTTGACACGGGGGTCTACCACAATGCTGCGGTTGGTCATCACGCCCATGGTGCGCGCTACTTCGGCGATGTCTGCGTTGCTAAAGTTCAGCGTCACGCCACTACCACTGCGGGTAATGCCTGCACTGCCAGAGCCGGAGGTGGTGGGGCTACCAGCGGCTGGGCTGGTCGTGGTGGCTGTCGTACCAGGAGCAGTAATTTGCGCGAGGGCTACCGTACCAAATTGCATGCAAAATAGTGCTGTAGTCCAAGTAAATACTGCTCGCGCAGCTATCGAAATAGTAGTACGTTCGAACCCGGTTGAAATTAAATATTGGTTCATAGCTACCCTAGTGAAATAAGCGATTTGTTGCCTTGACGGCGACCAATGATGTTAAGCAAGTTAGCCAAGGCTGCCTCGCGTTCGGGTGAGGCGCTGGCCTCGCCGCTAAAACGCATACGTGAGCCTACCCACTGGCCTGAGCCTGACAATTGCAGGGCACCTTGCAGGGTTTGCAACTGTACACCTGGCACGGCGCCACCCGTTAAGTCCAGGCGATAGTCACCCAGCGGCCGCAAAGTGGACAGACGTGAAGAAATATCGGTCATATCCAACGAGGCATTGCCTGTCAGTATGGCGCGGCCTTGGGCCCATTCCACACTCAGGCGTTCAGCGCTGAGGGTGAGTTTGCCCTGTGGGCTTAGCGTGTTCCATGGCGTGCCTAGGCCTGACAAAACATCGGCGGGCAAATTAATTTTGACAGCACTCATGTCTAGCAGAGCACCCGACCAGCGGGGGCTAATGCTCAGCTGCATCGGCGCTGTGCTGCAGCATTGCGCAAGCACGCCGCCCTGCAAACCAGACAGCGTAGGCCGCAAAGTCCATTGCAAGCGGTCAGGCAAAACGGTAGCGTCGTTTGAATTAGCGCCACCAGTCAGCACCAACTGGCCAGAGCCTTGCCACACCGTGCCACGCGCATCGGCAATTTGAACTTGGCCTGCTGAGGCTGCCGATACGCCCATAGCAAGCCAAGCCGCTGGCGCGTACCACAGCAATGCACCGAGTGCCCCGCCCATTGCACCCACCCACGCCCACAGGCCGTAACCCGCGCTGCCAGGCTGCGCGCTAGCGTGACGCTTGGGCGCACGGCGCACAACGGCGCGTAAGGATGGGCGTGAGGACAAGGCCATGTGAATGTGTGAATGTGTTGAGTGCGCTAAAGAGATAGATCGCTTAACGCGGCGGTAGGTTCAACACGATAGTGCCGTCCCAGTGGGTTACCGTGGATGTACTACTGGCTGCAGCCGGTGTGCTGCGCGTAATGCGTGCTTCTGTGGGCACAGCGCGTGCATCAATACGTGCTTGGTTTAACCACAAGGCTAGCGCATCAGCATTCACGTTTTTTAGACTCAGGTTGGCGCGGGTATCGTTAATCGCCAAGTTAGCGCCTGTACCCAAAGTCTTTTTTACAGAACCTTCTAAATTGCGCAGCGCCTCGTCGTAGCTGATGGCACGCTGGCCTCGTAAGTCTTTGGCCTGTGCAGCCTGGGCGCGCATGGCTTGCAGTTGCGCGTCGGCGGCCGCGTGCTGTGCAGGGGCGGCGCGTAGCGTTTTTATGGCCGGCGCTAAACCTACCCACCACACCACAGCCAAGCCTACTATCCATGCTGCAATGGTGATCCAGCGCTGCTCACGCGGTGCTATGCCCGCCCACCATAATTTGATTGCGTTCATGGCGCTACTCCAGGGGTGCTCGGTGCACTAATCGTACGCGCTGCGGCAAGTTCTGCCACAACAATACGGTCAGCTTCACTGCGCACAGCCAAGCCTGCGGCGCGCAGCTTAGGTTGTAATTCTGATAACTGTGATGCGCCAAGCCCAGTACCTTTGAGGGTGAGTTCGCCATTGGCAAACTCAATACCGCTTGGGGTGGTGGCAGTGGTCGCTGCGCCATAGAACTTGGCCATTAAATTTTCAAGGTCGCGGCTGCTTAGGCTGCCGCTGGCTTGGCGCAGCAGGGCTAGCTCGCGCTGCATTTGTACGGGCGCGTCGACGATCACTTTGACTTGCGGAAAATTTTGTGTCAATAATTGTGTGGTCTGTCCACGCTTAGCCTCTAGGCTACTGCGCTCTTTCCAGGCCCAGGCATTAAGCCCTAGCAGCTGGGCAACGGCCAACACGATAGCGCCCAAGCGCGCGGTGCGCCAAGCGGGCGCGGACAAAAGGTCGCGCGCTGTGTGGCTAACTTTTTGTAGCCAGCGGTCACTGCCACTCAGCGCAAATGCGCCTTGGGCAAGGTTCAGGCCATCACTGTTGGCGTCCAGCATCGCTTGCAATGCGATCTGCGCACTTTGCACTACCGTGACTTTAGTGCCCAAGCTTGCCTCTGCGGCCGCTGCTACAGCAGGCTCTGCAGAAACAGCATTGTCACCATCACTGATACCGGGCCAGAGCAGCTTGGCTTGACCCAAGGGCAAAGACAATACGCCCGAGGCATCAGCCACAGTAACCACGGCAGTCTCTAGGCTGCCACTGACATGGATACGTGCGATGCTGGCTGGTGCCGTGGTATTAATGCCGTCGCTGTCCACATCGCCCATTGCAGGCTCTGCCCTTTGAGCCATTGGCGCAAGCGGGTGGGCGCTAGCAATGATGCTTCTGACGCGGTGGCCAGCAGCTTGGAACGATTGCAGTTGTTCAGCCAGCCAATGGGTGTCACACACTGCAAGCCAAGCTTTACCGGCATCACCTGTTTTTGGCCGGTACAGCGAAATATGCAACTGGGCTGTATCGTCCAATACCAGCTCTTCGGCCAGTCCGTCCACCAAAGCCCGCAGTTTGACGGCTGATATCGAGCGCGCTAGTTTAGGAATTTGCACTAAGTGCCACGACACTGCTTGGGCAGGGAGCATGAGCACTACTTCATCAGCACGCGGCAGCAGGCCTACCGCTGCAGTGCCGTAGCTGCTGACGGTTTGCGCATTAGTGACCAGGCAATAAGCCACCTCGTCTACTGCAGGTGCGCCCGCACTGTGAGGTGGTGAAAGGGTGGCAATCAGGGTTGTCATGGTTTTGTGCCCTTATTGTAGAGAGGCTTGGGCCTCAAACTTGGGCAATGTGGCGCGTTCACGCCACAGTGTTTTGACGGTCAAACCATCGCGCTGCACTAAAGAGCGCTCTTGCACGACGGTTTCGGCCAAGCGAACACGACCGCGAATTTCAAAAAATCGGGTCGCAATGCTATGGTCTTGGCCCATCTGACCGGCTATGGCGGGGATTAGCTGCTCTGCGTCTGCAATCGAGCTGAAGTGTTTTTGGGCACGACGTGACTCTAAAAGACGTGCACCGCTTAAATCGAGGCTCGGTACGCTGGCATACAGCACCTCAGCAGGGGCGGTATTAATGTTCACCGGGGTGCGCACTGGCAGCACTGTAATAAAGGGTTTAAGCTTTTCCAAAGTGTTGCTGCTGATACCCAGCCAAGTGAGCTGCGCCACTCTTTGCGGTAGCAAGGGCAATGGCTGGTTACTGTTGGTGGGGGTGGTGGCTAAGGTGGCGTTTAAAAGGTTGTCGCTCAGGCTGAATAACTCAGTTTGGTCTAAATTGAGCATCGCAAACAGTTTGGAAAAACTGCTTAAATCTGTTGCAGATATTTTGCCGCCATTCACTAAATTAAGCACATTCAGGCGTGACTGCATGTCAACAATTTGGCCAGACAAAAATAACTCCACGTCGTCTTCGCTGGCAGTCAGCGCGGTATTGTTTTTATCAGCTGCCAAGAAGCTAGATATTCTGGACTCTTGCAGCGGCACGGCCCAAGGCTCGGCCAAGTGGTCTGCGCTGCAGGGGCGGCAGTCCTCCCGCAAGATAATGCGCGTCCAGTCTAGGGCGCCCACTAACAGCCAACCTGTTTGCACCCGCTGACGCTCAGCAGCTTCGATCTCTACGGCACGCCACTGCTGCCAAGCCGCAGCGGCTGCAAAACTGGCCACCAAGGTGACTGTGAGCATCGCCGCCAGCAAAGCCGCGCCGCGCTGGGCGCGCTCGCTACTTTTAAGATAAACAGAATGGGTGCGATAAGTAAGCTTCATTTGAAGTCTGGCCTGATCCAGTCGCGCGTCAACACACCTGCCAACGCTTGACCTTGCGACAATGTGAGCACCAAACGCACGCCGTCTGGGGGCGGCACTAATCCGCTAACCACAGCAGTGGGCGTGCCTGATGATGGCGGCGGTGGTG
>JANOSN010000678.1:0-2675 GCA_031415895.1 Polaromonas sp.
CATGAGGCGCATGTTCAAAGCGGAAACACAAATGACCCTTTCGGAATATAGAAAGATCTATTGAGCGGCGCTGCCTGATGTTCGGCGACCAACAAAGCGAGGGCTTACGTTTTGTACTTTCGCATCATCGCCAGTGCGGGCCCCGCGCGGGCCGTGGCAGTTACGTTTTTAATTCCTGTTTTTGGCGTGGCCTACGGCTGGTTGTTTTTAAACGAAGTGGTCACTGGCACGATGCTGGTATGCGGCGCAGTGATCGTGCTGGGCACGGCGCTCAGCACGGGGGTGTTGCGCTGGCCTGCTAAGAAAAATGTAATTTAAAGGCTTCAAATTAATGCTAGGATTATGTAATGACACTTTTATTTACTCCTTCGCAAGACCTTAATAAAATCACAAGTGCTCAGGCACTTGGCGCTGACGCCACATCGCGCAGTCGTATCAAAACAGTGTTTGCTGCTAGTGCACTGGCTTTGCTGGCGGCCTGCGGCGGCGGTGGTGGTGGTGGTGGTGGGGATGCAACGCCCGCATCTTTGCCACTAGCCTCTACCCTAGCCCAACAGTGCGAAGCTAACGGCACGGGCACTTTAAGCACCGAAAAATCATGGGTGCGCTCGTTTGTAAATGACACCTACCTTTGGTACAAGGACGTGCCCCAAGTTGACGCATCCACCTTCACTGCAGCCAATTACACCGGCAGCAGCTACAGAGCATTAGACGCTTATTTGACAGCATTAAAAACACCATTGCGCACGGCGTCTGGTAAGCCAGTAGACCAGTTCAGTTTTACCCTCCCCACTGCAGATTTAATCAACCAGCAATCAGGTGTTGCATCAGGCTACGGCATTAGATTTACAGCGATATCTCGCGTTCCGCCACGTATTTTTAGGGTGCTTTTTGTCGAGCCTGGCTCGCCCGCTGAAGCCGCAGGCATCTTGCGTGGCGATACAGTACGGTCTGTGGACGGCGTCGATATCGACGTGACCAGTGTAGATGACCGCGCTAGGCTGAACGCTGGCCTGAACCCCTCCGTTGCCAATAAAACCACTGTGTTTGGTATGCAAGCACCTGGTGCAGCAGCGCCGCGTTTGATCAGCGTCATATCGTCACAGAGCATTGCCGTCTCACCTGTGCCCACCAGCACTACGTTAACGCAAGGCACCAGTACAGTGGGTTATTTGGTACTCAACTCGTTTAGTATCCGCAGTGCAGAAAAACAGTTAATTGATTCCATCACTCAGCTTAAAGCGGCCAGCGTGAATGAATTAGTGCTTGACCTGCGCTACAACGGCGGTGGTTTTCTGGATATTTCCAACCAACTAGCCTACATGATTGGTAGCAATAGCTTAACTGGAAAGCTCTACGAGAAAATTATCTGCAACGACAAAAATCCTTTTGCTATTTGCAATTCACTGCAAAATTTTCGCACCACCAGTTTAGGCTTTTCGCAGACTGCAGGCCAGGCCTTACCTCAGCTAAATCTGCAGCGTGTCTTTGTGTTGACCTCAGCCAGTACCTGCTCAGCCAGCGAATCATTGATCAACGGTTTAAGCCCTTTTATACAAGTGGTGCGCATAGGCAGTGGTACTTGCGGTAAGCCCTATGGTTTTTACTACACTGACAACTGCGGCACGTCTTATGCAGCCATGCAGTTTGCAGGTCAAAACTCTGCAGGCTTTGGCGACTATGCCGATGGCTTTGCACCCACTTGCCAAGTGGGTGACGACCTGAGCAAAGCGCGGGGCGATACTAGCGAGCGCATGCTCGCTGCCGCCCTCACCTACATGGGCACAGGCGCTTGCCCAGCGCCCAGCACGGTGCTGCAAAAAGCTGGTGCTGACAGTGCTGACAACGGCAACTACCGCGTGATGCGCAGCCCCGTTGAGGAGCAGCGCTTATTAGGCGGCCCCACCACCTATCCGTAACGTGCCCTTATCGTGCCCTTATCGTGCCCGTAACCTACCCATAACGTGCGCGTGTAGAAAAATGGGTGGGGACACTACTTCAACGCAATGGCACGCAACTGCAAGCATCCATCAGGCCGCTAGAGCCATCACTCTCGCGCAGCATGGTGCAGCCTGCGGGGCTTTTAGTTAAGCGGTAAGTTTGCGGCATGTCGCGTATGCGGCCTTGGGCTAGCTGACCTGTTTTGTCAGTCAACGGTGCCTCCACGATGCTTAAGCTGTCGCTTTGCGCAAAAGCTGCAGCACTCAGCACAGTGCCCAAGCCTTGTTTAGACGTGATGAACTTTTGCATTTGCACTATGCACGCATCGGTCATGCGGTCGGCCCCCATGCGCGCTGGCACACCGGCAGAACCTGCAGATTGGCAACCCACCAAAAACACCATGGTGGGCGCCAACAACCGTGCAGTACTTAAAAATCTCATTGAGGCATACCTGCAGGAAGCCCCATGATGCGCATTTCTTCCATAGGGCCGCGCATCACTTTATAGTTTCCATTGTCCAGCACGTTTAGCTTTTGCCCACTTGCACTTGAACCCGCAGCTGCGTTGGCACCTACACCTGGTGCAGGGCAACTGCCAGTATGGATGTAGTTAAGCGCGCCAGCAAACATCGACTCAGTCTTATCACCGCGCTCTTTGCTCAGGTCGTCTACTGCAGTACACGTAGGTTTAAAGCCGTCTGCAAAATCACCAAAACCAGCGGCGTTCACCCCTCT
>JANOSN010000679.1:0-1817 GCA_031415895.1 Polaromonas sp.
ATACAAAGACAGCGTCGCGCTGATGTAGTTGGTCTCGCCGCCGTCCATGATCTGTTTTAAGTCATACAGCATGTAAGCTGAAAAAATGCCCATCGCCATCATGCTGATGGCTGCCATGCCCATGGTGGAACCTACAAACACGTTGATAATGCCGCCCACCATAACGACCAGGGCGCCGACAAACAGCCATTTGCCCATACCAGATAGGTCGCGTTTGATAACGGTAGCCAGAGTTGCCATGACAAAGAAAATGCCTGCCGTGCCGCCAAAAGCTGTCATTACCAAGGACGAGCCGTTTTTAAACCCTAAAACGCGAGCAATCAGGCTGGACAGCATCAAACCCATGAAGAAGGTGAAGGCCAAAAGCACGGGCACACCTGCTGCAGAGTTTTTAGTCTTTTCAATGGCGTATATAAAGCCAAACGCGCCAGCAAAAAATATGACTAAACCCATCCAGCCGCCACCTAGGGACTTCATGATGCCGGTAGACACGCCAACCCATGCGCCTAACACGGTAGGTACCATACTCAGCGCCAATAGCCAGTATGTATTGCGCAATACTTTATTGCGCTCCTGCGCACCTAGTAGTGCGCCATTAGAAAAGTCAGCAGATTGAACATTCTCAGACATAGTGAGCTCCTTTAAAACAATCGGCTGTTTAAAAATCTCAGCCTTTAGCGTATTTTAGGGGTAAATGAATAAGCTTGGGTAGCCCGTAAGCTGACGATTCCTACTTTTTGTATGGACACTTTTCACTTGGTTGGGTGTTAGGTAGCGCACATAGCGGGTATGCTAGATCCTTTAAATTTATCAACTGTTTGCTATGAAAACCAAAGCTTTTTTAGAATCTGCCGACGTCAAAGTCATTTTGGCCGCTGCTGAGGCCGAAGCCATTAAAAACCAATGGGCTGTGACGATCAGCGTAGCTGACGACGGCGGTAATTTGCTCGGTTTGGTGCGTTTGGACGGTGCTGCCGCCATATCGGCGCACATTAGCCCTGCCAAAGCCAAAACTGCAGCACTAGGCCGCCGCGAAACTAAAGTCTATGAAGATATCATTAACGGCGGGCGCACCAGCTTTTTAAGCGCACCAGTGCTTGAAGGCATGCTTGAAGGCGGAGTGCCTATCGTCAAAGACGGCCACTGCATCGGAGCTGTAGGCGTTAGTGGCGTTAAGTCTAACGAAGACGCGCAAGTAGCCCGTGCAGGCATTGCTGCTATTGGCTTGTAAATAATGTCGTTAGATTGCTGATCACAGCAGTGTACTGGTAAGCCTGCTGCATAAAAAAATCCCGCAGTCAGTTATTGACTAGCGGGATTTTTTTGAATGTAGAAAAAATTATTTCAAGTCATCAGCAATCACTCGGATGATGCGCTTGGCGTTGTCTGATGCATCTGGTGCACCGGTTGCGTTGAGCACTGACACGGTGGTAGATTCAGCCGCACCTTTAACTGAGATACGGAACTTTAGCGGCGCAGCATCAGGCGTACTGCTAAAGATTTTGGCAAAAAACCCTGGTTCTTTTTTGTCCGTAGGTTCGACATAACGCACAAAGTACAGGCCCTGCGCGCGGTCGCGGTCTTCTACGGTAAAGCCAGTGCGGTCTAGCGCCAAGCCTACGCGACGCCAAGCTCGGTCAAACGCCTCATCTACCTGCACTGTAGGCACGCCGCCGACATCAGCAACACGCGAGGTGGGTTTGGCAGCATTAGTTGCAATTAAGGCTTTGGATTGTTCTTGAGAGACACCTAGTTTGACCATCATGCGGCGCAAAAACTCCGCCTCAAGCTCAAGGTCTGCTGCCCGTGGCTCCCAG
>JANOSN010000680.1:0-1682 GCA_031415895.1 Polaromonas sp.
TGCCGATGTCGTGCTGATCCCCGCTACCACCGCGTTGTACCGCGTAGCACCACCCAGCTTTTTAGCGGGCACCACCTTTCAGTTTAAGGTCAAACAAAAGCTTGACGAGGCCAAGCTGAAAGCGCAGCTCACGTTAGCGGGCTACAACCACGTCACGCAAGTCGTCAGCCCTGGTGAATATGCCGTACGCGGGGGCTTGATTGACCTGTTCCCTATGGGCAGCGCCGTGCCCTACCGTGTAGATTTGTTTGACGATGAAGTGGACAGTATTCGCACCTTTGACCCCGATAGCCAACGCAGCCTGTACCCCGTGCCCGAAGTGCGCCTGCTGCCGGGCCGCGAGTTTCCAATGGACGACGCAGCGCGAGCCAAATTTCGCAACCGCTGGCGCGAGCTGCTGGACGGCGACCCGACCAAGAGCCGCATTTACAAAGATATTGGTAACGGCGTAGCTACCGCAGGCATTGAATATTATTTGCCGCTGTTTTTTGACGACACAGCGACTGTGTTTGACTATCTGGGCAAAGAAGCTACCGTGGTCTTGCACGGAGATTTGGAGCCCGCGTTTGCGCATTTTTGGCAAGACACCAAAGAGCGCTACCGCCTTGTGCGCGGCGACCCTGACCGCCCTGCACTGGCACCTGAGGCTTTGTTTTTAAGCAGCGAGCAGTTCTACAGCATTGCCAATACTTTTGGCCAGCTGGCCCTTAGGGCTACTGCGCAAGAAGCTACCGAATTTGTAGCGCAACCCTTGCCGCCCCTGGCCGCCCAGCGCGGCATGGAAGAGCCACTGTCGCTGCTCAAATCGCACATCGTAGGCACCCAGCACCGCGTGTTGATCTTGGCTGAGAGTGATGGCCGGCGTGAGAGCTTGCTAGACTTTTTGCGGGCCAGCCATTTGGTGGTGCCGCTGTTTGACTCACTCGCAGAATTTCAAGCTAGCGATGAAAAATTTGGCATTGCCACCGCCGCACTGGCCGCAGGCTTTGCCTGGACTGAAGGCGCCATTGACTTTATTACCGAGACCGAGCTTTTTGCCAGCGTAGGCGGCGGCCCACGCAGGCGGCGTAAGCAAGAACAAGTCAGCGATGTTGAATCGCTCATCAAAGATTTAAGTGAACTCAATGTAGGCGACCCTGTCGTTCACAGCCAGCACGGCATTGGCCGGTATCGCGGTTTGGTCAACATGGACGTAGGGCAAAAAATGCCCGACGGCTCGCCGACGCTGCAAGAGTTTTTGCTACTTGAATATGCAGGCGATGCCAAGCTGTATGTGCCCGTGAGCCAACTGCATTTAATCAGCCGCTACACCGGTGTGTCAGCCGACGAAGCACCGTTGCACCGCTTAGGCTCGGGCCAGTGGGAAAAAGCCAAACGCAAAGCCGCCGAGCAAGTGCGCGACAGCGCAGCCGAGCTGCTGAACATTTACGCACGCCGGGCAGCACGCCAAGGCCATGCTTTCAAATTCTCACCGCAAGATTACGAAGCCTTTTCCAACGACTTTGGCTTTGAAGAAACTGCTGACCAGCGCGCCGCCATCCACGCCGTGATGCAAGACATGATCTCGCCGCGCCCGATGGACCGCCTGGTGTGTGGCGACGTAGGCTTTGGCAAAACCGAAGTGGCGCTGCGCGCCGCCTTTATCGCCATCATTGGCGGCAAGCAGGTGGCCTTGCTGGCGC
>JANOSN010000681.1:0-1131 GCA_031415895.1 Polaromonas sp.
GGGTGCTAATGTGTGTGGCCGCTGGCCTGACTGTAGGGCACAGCCTGTACAGTGGGCGCAATAATGGCTACGTGGTAGAGCAAAACACATCAGATGCAGCAGATGCCGCAGTAGCTGCCGCGCCCGCGAGCCCGGTTGATATGGGTACACCCACCAAAGATGTGGTGCTGTATGCCCAAAAACTAGAGCTGGGTTTGGCCAATCTGCGTGAACCCGCCGATGAAGGCATTGACTTACCCGGCACTGGTGCGCGGGTGTACGTGTCGTGCTTCTACGATATTTCTGTACATGTTGCCTCAGCTACGCCGCTACCCGAGTCACTGAGGGTGACTATTGAAGCGCCAAATTTGCAACCCAGCACTCGCCAACCTGAAGAGAATGTAAGCTCAGTAGGCGGTAGCCAATTTGAGAACACGTTCAAAATGGATACCCGCTGCGACTTGATCAACGAAGCCCATATCGTTGTAGAAGGCCTAAAGTTTGACTTGCAAGCAGCTACACCGCCTAAAGACGGCAAGGTGTGGGTGTCGTTAAATAAAAAATAAGCTTTGGTACACCAGCTGTGCAAAACGCAATGCGCTCAGCTTCAGTAATTTGCAAGTCAGGAAAGCAGTCTCTAGGCCTACAATCTTGCAAAACACCGTATTTATGCACCACGCCCGCCTATTACAAGAAAACCAAAGCTCTGGCTCTAGCAGCCCAGCGGGGTGCAGCGCGCCACCAGATTTAACTTTAGGAGCTTCCCCATGTCTGCACTCTTCTCACCGACCGCCTTGGTCGTTCCGTTTGAGAACCTAAGAAATAGCGACGTCGAGTCGGTGGGCGGTAAAAACGCTTCTCTTGGCGAGATGATTTCGCAATTACCCACAGGCGTAAAAGTGCCTACGGGCTTTGCCACCACGGCGCATGCGTTTCGCGCGTTTTTAAAGCACGCGGGGTTAGACGACAAGATCAACGCTAAGTTGAACGCGCTGAACACCGACGATGTGCGCGCACTGGCTACCGTGGGCGGCGAGATTCGCGCTATGGTCGAAGCGCAACCTTTTCCAGCGGATTTAGAACAAGCCATTCGCGACGAATTTGCCAAGCTAAGCGCTGGCAACCCTGCAGCGTCGTTTGCTGTGCGCTCGT
>JANOSN010000682.1:0-3445 GCA_031415895.1 Polaromonas sp.
AATCTTTCACGGTGCCAAAGCGCGAGCCACGGCTCATGGCGGCCATGCCGCGCACACCGTGGGGTGGGTATTTGGCAGCGGCTACAGCTTTTTTCGCTTCGTCCACCGTTTGTACAAACGGGAACATGATGGTTTGCGCACCGGCATCGAGCACGCGCTTGACCACCACGGTGTCGTTCCATGGCACGCGGGTGATGGGCAACATGCTGGTACCAGCCACGGCTTGTAGCAAGTGGATGACCTCCATCATGTCCAACGGGGTGTGCTCCATGTCGACCACCGCCCAGTCAAAGCCTGCGCAGCCCATGGCCTCGGCTACCAAGGGCGATGCCGACATGACCCAGCTGCCGACGGGGTAGCCAGCGGGCAGGTCTTTACGGGCTAGTAATTCTTTGAATGGATTGTTCATGGCGGTAGTTATTTTTTAATTTAGTAAATCACGGGCTCAGGGGTGTCGTCCACACCTTGTAAAAAGTCAAAATCACAGCCTTCGTGTGCCTGCGTGACGTGGGCTTGGTACAGCTTGGTAAAGCCACGTTTAAACGGTTGCACGGGGGCGCGCCACTGCGCGCGGCGTGTGGCCAGCTCGGCATCGCTCACCTGCAAATGCAGTTTGCGCGCCGCTACATCCAGCTCAATCACATCGCCTGTTTTTACCAAAGCTAGTGGGCCACCTACTGCACTCTCGGGTGATATGTGCAGCACGCAGGTGCCGTAGTGGGTGCCGCTCATGCGCGCGTCTGACAGGCGCAGCATGTCGCGCACGCCTTGTTTGAGTAATTTTTTGGGTATAGGTAAATTGCCCCACTCGGGCATGCCCGGTGCGCCTACTGGGCCTGCGCCGCGCAGTACCAAAATAGTGTTTTCATCGCAGTCTAAATTAGCATCGTCCATTGCTGTCAGCATCTCGGGCTGGCTGTCAAACACCAGTGCCTTGCCGGTGTGTTGCATCAGCCGTGGTTCGGCAGCGCAGGGCTTGATGACTGCGCCGTCTGGCGCTAGGTTGCCGTGCAACACAGCCAGTGCGCCGAGCTTGCTTACGGGGTTGGTTAGTGGGCGAATCACGTCGGCATCGTGTACCTTGGCGTGCTCTAAATTCTCGCCCACGGTTTTACCGGTCACAGTCATCTCACCCGTTTGCAAATGCGGCTCAATCGTTTTCATCAACGCAGGCAGGCCACCTGCGTAATAAAAATCTTCCATCAACTTGTCGCCGCTGGGAAACAAATTGGCAATCACCGGCACTTGGCGGCCCACTGCGTCAAGGTCATCCAAGGTGAGCGCAACACCTGCGCGCCCCGCCATCGCAATGATGTGCACGGCAGCGTTGGTGCTGCCGCCCAGCGCCATTTGCACCGCCATAGCATTGTGAAAACTGCCGCGCGTGAGCATGCGCGAGGGCTTGAGGTCTTGCCACACCATGCCTACGATGCGTTCGCCGCAGTCGGTGGCCATACGCGGGTGGGCTGCGTCCATCGCCGGGATGCTGGTGCTGCCGGGCAGGCACAGGCCCAGCGCTTCGGCCATGCCCGTCATGGTGCTGGCGGTTCCCATCGTGTTGCAGGTGCCGGGCGCGCGCGTCATGCGGCTTTCTAGGTGCTGCAATTCAGTCTTGTCAATTTTTCCGGCTTGGTATTCGTCCCAAAACATGCGGGTGTGCGTGCCTGCGCCTATCGCGCGGGTGGGTTGGTCTGCGCGCACGTAGCGGTCATTCAGCATGGGGCCAGCGGGGCAAAAGATGGTGGGAATGTCCATGCTGAGCGCGCCCATGATGGTGCCCGGCGTGGTTTTGTCGCAGCCGCCCAGCAGCACTACGCCGTCACACGGCAGGCTGCGCAATAGCTCTTCTACTTCCATGGCTAAAAAGTTGCGGTACAGCATGGTGGTGGGCTTGACCATCACTTCGCCCAGGCTCATGGCAGGCAGCTCTAGCGGGTAGCCACCGGCCATCAGCACGCCTTTTTTAACGCTCTCAGCGCGCTCGCGCAGGTGCGCGTGGCAGGGGGATAAATCGCTCCAAGTGTTGATGATGGCGATGATGGGTTTGTCCATCACGTCTTGTCTGCGCACGCCTTGCTGTTGCATGCGCTGTCGGTGCGCAAACCCGCGCATGCCCTCGTCATTAAACCAGCGGCGGCTGCGCAGATCGGCGAGTGTTTTCATAGGAGTCAATAGATGCTGAAAATGTGAATAAGCCAATAGATTTTTGAGTTTACTCTCTGTGTCTTGGCACAGCTATATGCACGCATTTTTTGTGCACCTCGCATACCCTTAGGTACGCGCGCGCTGCCTGCGAGTTGTGCTGCGGGTCATCTACATGACTCAAGCGTAGCTGCGTGAATAGCCCTCCAGGCCAAACGCCACCACGCGCGCCACGTCGTCGCCCACCTCTTGGCGAAACTCGGCTTCGGCTTGCAGCACGGCGGCTTCAAAGGCGGCCAGCCACTCTAAGCCCGCCGTGGTAAAGCACACCAGTCTGGCGCGTGCATCGCGCGGGTCGGGCGCGCGCTGCACTATGCCCCAGGCCTCGCACTGCGTGACCAAGTCGCCCATGGCCTGCTTGCTCATGCCTGCGGCCTGCGCCAAATCTGTGAGGCGCGAGCCCTCAGTGGCAACATGCCGCGTGATGTGGATGTGCGCCGCACTCACCTGCCCGCGCGCAGCCAAGTTAGACAGCGCCAGCGGCACATTAATGTCGTGCGCCATCAGGGTCAGCACGCGGGCATCAAACCTGCGCACCGACTCGCCCAGCAAGCGCCCTAGGTGCGATACACGCCAGCCGTTGGGTGTGACCGAGCTTGTAGCCAAGGGTGCTGCAGAGGACTTTGTAGGGGGTTTTCGCATGCTGTATTTTAGTCATGTAAACTGACTAATAAATCTATTGCATCGTTTATAAACTGCATTTACATTACTGGTTATGCACACAGGCTGTATTTACAACCAAGTGGCAAAAGTTGTAGTAACCCCTTGATAAGATTGAAAGAAACCCACCATGGACGCACAAGTTAAAGGTAGCAAAATAGAAGCCGCCGCCCCCGCCAAGACCAGCAAGATCGACGCTGCAAGCGCCGCTAATACTGAAAAGTCTAAAGCCCTGCAGGCCGCTTTAGCCCAAATTGAAAAGCAATTTGGCAAAGGCACCATCATGCGTTTGGGCGAAGGCGAGGCGATTGAAGAGATCCAAGTGGTGTCTACCGGCTCGCTGGGCTTGGACGTGGCCCTGGGCGTAGGCGGCTTGCCGCGTGGCCGCGTGATTGAAATTTACGGCCCAGAAAGCTCAGGCAAAACCACGCTCACACTGCAAGTGATTGCCGAGATGCAAAAGCTGTCTGGCACCTGCGCGTTTGTGGACGCAGAGCACGCCCTGGACATTCAATACGCACAAAACCTGGGCGTCAATCTGCAAGACCTGTTGATCAGCCAGCCCGACACTGGCGAACAAGCG
>JANOSN010000683.1:0-1736 GCA_031415895.1 Polaromonas sp.
AGTACAAAAGGCGCACCCAACATGACAGTCACTGCAAACAGATACCATTGAATTTCTAGCCAACCGTTGGAGCTCATGTCAAAGCCGTAGCGGATAAAGGCATTGCCCGCGCAAATCATGGCCGATATAAAAACTGCCCAAGCGGCTAATTTGCTAAACCGCTCGTTGATCCAGTCGATGGCCAAGGCAAACTTCAAAAGTACAGACATGTCATGCTCCGTTGGTAGTAAGTGCTATTGTCGCAAACTGTACATGCAAGGCACTGGCAAAAGCCTGACAGGCAACGCGCGGGTTAACCCTAGATTTCAAGCCTTTATGGCTGGCGGCGATAATGGCAGATGCTCGCCAAAACCCCACACGCTTTGGACACCCATGCCATCCGCCAAGCGGGGCGAGAGGTGCTGTCGCTGGCGCTGATGGATGCGCGTAACCACACGCTGCACACCATGGCGCAGTTTGAAAAAACCATCCCCGAATTGCGTTTTGCCAGCGATCTGTCGGTACCGCGCATTGCCGAGGCGCTGCCACCGCTGTGGTTACTGGGCTATGTGGGCTGGTTTCAAGAGTGGTGGATTGGCCGCAACACGCAGCGCAGCTTGGGTAGTCAGTGCCCGGCGCAGCCAGTGCGGCTGGCCTCAATTGAGCCCAAGGCTGATGCCAGCTGGAACCCCGCCATGCTGAGTCGGTCTGACCGCTGGGTGCAAAGCCAACCCGAGCTTGGCGATATCAAAGCCTATTTGCTGGAAACCTTAGAAAGCACATTAGAGACGCTGGAGAAGACGGATGACAGCGACGATGCGCTGTACTTTTATCGCCTTGCACTAGCGCGTGAAGACCAAATTGGCGAGCAGTTTATGGTGATAGCACAGGCCTTGGGTTTAAAAATTCAGGTGCCAACCAGCCCAGTTTTCACGCACCGTGCACCACTGGCGCTGCCTGCTACGCGCTGGATGCTGGGTGCGCAAGTGGCGGGCGTGCAAGTAGCGGGCGCGCGCGCGGCAGGGTCGCAATCTGTGGGGTTCTCTTGGGATAACGAGCACCGTGCCCACGAGGTGAGGGTGCCTGAGTTTGAAATCGACGCTCAGCCGGTAAGCTGGTCTCAGTATGTCGAGTTTATTGATGATGGTGGCTATGACGACGCAGCGCATTGGTCAGCCAAGGGTTGGGACTGGCTACAAGACCAAGCCGCACGCGAGGGCAGGCGCGGCCCGCGCTATGTTGACCAAATTGGCGTAGCCAGCGGCGCAGTGCTGACCACGCGCTTTGGCCACACGCAGCGCGCGGCTGGGCAGAGCAGCGCTTTGCACGTAACGTGGTATGAGGCGCAGGCCTATGCCCGCTGGGCAGGCCGTAGGCTGGCCACTGAGGTGGAGTGGGAGATTGCAGCGCACAAGGCGCAGGGCCAAGGTTTTAGGTGGGGCGATGTATGGGAGTGGACTGCCAATACCTTCAGCCCCTATCCAGGCTTTGTGGCTGGGCCGTGGGTCAATTACAGTAGCAAAAGTTTTGAGCATTGCAAGGTGTTGCGCGGCGGCTCGTTTGCTACGCGTGCGCGCATGAAGCAGCCTACGTTTCGTGGGTTTGCTTTGCCGCAGGTGGATGGTGGGTTTTGGGGCTTTCGTACTTGTGCGGTTTAGGTTTTGCTGTCTGTGGTTGAATTTATGGGTGGTTTAGTGCTGTAGTCCAAGTATTTATTGCTTAGTTTGCTATTGAATTTATAGCGTACTGCTTTGTTG
>JANOSN010000684.1:0-5177 GCA_031415895.1 Polaromonas sp.
CGTAACCAAAGTAGCCTGCCAAGCCACCGCAAAAACGCGGCAAACCAGGGCGCAGCGCGACCTTGAAGCGATTTTGAAAAGCAGCAATAGCATCCAGCGGATTGCCGGGCAAAGTTTCAACCAGCACGCCGTCGGTATGTACCTGGGTTTTAGCCTTAGCCCCATAGCCGCTGGCTCGCAGCACCGTGCGTGCAGGCAGGCCGATAAAGCTGTAGCGACCAAAGCGTTCGCCGCCGACGACAGATTCGAGCAAAAACGAGTACTGCCCTTGGTTCTTGCTGTGTGCTAGCTTGAGATACAGCGACAGGGGGGTTTCCAGATCGGCAAACGCCTCAGCTACCAAGGGGATGCGGTTAAAGCCTTGGGATTGCAGGCTTTTAAATTCGAGTTCGGTGATCATTGCAAGGCCTCTGAAGGGGCGGCCCGTGGTGCGATAGCAACTAAGAGACCAGGGGCTTGTTCAAACGAAATGTTATGCAGCAAATAGGGCATAACGCGGGTGCGGCAGGTCGCCGCCATCATCACATTAGCTTTTTGGCGTACGCCAATCCCAAGCTCCCCGCACGGGCGCGCAGTGGTTAGTGTTGTATCTCGCAGACATGGCTATGAGTGTAGCAGACGCGATTAGTACTACAAAAAAGGCCTAGAGTGGTGAAAGCGCAAAAACCCTCTGTTCAATGTGCAGTAACCCCGCCATACTAAATACATAAATTAGCACGTTCGTGCTTTTTATAGGAATATTCATGCAGACATACCCCAAAACTCTTTTGTCGTTAACGATAGTGGTCACTGCGTTGTTCGGCGCCAGTGCTGTAGCACAAACCGCACCCGCTGTGCCTGCATTACCCAATGCGGCTGCTACATTGACAGCCCCGTCAGTGCCCACCACAGACGTCAGTGGTGTCAAATTCGACAACACCTTGGATTTGCGTGGCAGCAAACTACAACTCAACGGAGCCGGTGTACGCTACAAGGCAGTTTTTAAGGTTTACGCCGCGGGCTTGTATTTGGGCAAAAAATCATCTACCCCTGAAGAGGTTTTAAGCCAAACCAGCAACAGACGCATTCAAGTAGTCATGTTGCGCGACATAGATGCTGGCGAGTTGGGTAAATTATTTTCGCGCGGCGTAGAAGACAACATGCCGAAGAGCGATTTCTCTAAGGTAGTACCTGCACTGCTGCGCATGAGCCAAATGTTCAGTGACTACAAGCAGTTGAAAACCGGTGATGTGTTCACCATCGACTGGGTCAATGGCGCGGGCACCATCATCAGCATTAAAGGCAAACCTTACGGCGAGCCGTTCAAAGAGCCAGAGTTTTTCAACGCCTTGCTGAGCATTTGGCTGGGTAAGCAGCCAGCGGACTGGAAGCTTAAAGACGCAATGCTTGGCAACAAATCGTAAGTTGCGACGTAATGCAAGGCCGAGCGTGCAGGTAGGCCGATAAAGCTGTAACGGCCAAAACGCTCACCAACAACAACAGATTCAAGCAGAAATGAATGCTTGCCTTGGTTTTTGCTGTGCGCTAGCAGGAGGTACAGCGACAGCGGTGTTTCCAGGTCGGCAAACGCCTCGGCCACCAAGGGCATGCGGTTAAAGCCCTGGGTTTGCAGACTTTTAAATTCTAGTTTGGTGATCATGCATGACCTCTGAAGGGGCGGCCCGTGAGGCTGGGGGTGAAACTTATAGTTGCAGCCTTGGGGCGGGTTCTACCGAGGTGCTGGGCTGCTGGTTCGCAACACGGCTAGGGGCAGCATGGCTCTGCAAAACATCAGGCTAAATGGTTGGCGTACGCTATAGCCAAGTTCCCCGCACGGTTGCGCAGCTGTTTGTGATGATGAAACTAGTTGTCGTAATTGGATTAGTGCAGCAAAGCATAAAGCTGGTAGCAGAAAACAAAAATGCTTTGTAAGTTAAAGGCGAAAATCGTAATAACCCTGTAGTGCAGTTGGTTAAAAGCGCGCGATACTTATTTTCAAATAAGAACACTTGTTCTATTTTATGGAGAATCACAATGTCGCCACATCGAAAATCTTTTTTTGCCCTGCTGATGGCTACCGCTCTGGCAACAGTGCCTGCAATGGCCCAAATTACCGTAACAGGCGTGAAATACGAGGCCGATTACACCCTGGGCGGCGAAAAACTGCAGCTTAATGGCGCAGGAACTCGCTATAAAGCCATTTTCAAAGTTTATACGGCAGGTCTGTATCTTGGGAAAAAAGCTAATACTACCGAGGAGGTACTAGCTGCGCCGGGCAATAAGCGCCTTGACATCACCATACTGCGTGATATTGACTCGGGAGAACTCGTCAAACTTTTCTCGCGCGGCTTAGAGGACAACATGGACAAAAAAGATTTCTCTAAAGTTGTGCCCTCGCTCCTGCGCATGAGCCAGATGTTCAGCGACTACAAAAATATGAAGCCGGGTGACACATTCAGTATCGACTGGCTACCGGGCACAGGCACTATCTTCACTATCAAAGGCAAGCGATTTGGTGAACCATTCAAAGAGCCTGAGTTTTTCAACGCAATGATGCGTATTTGGCTGGGCCCCAACCCTGCCGACTGGAAACTCAAAGACGCTTTGCTGGGTAAAGCGTCCTAATAAAGTGACCTAAGCCAGATCAGGTACCTAACAGCGCCGCGAGCTGGGTAAAACTGTCTACGTGCCAGTTTGCTGGTACTGTGCGAATGGGCTCACCGTGGTTATAGCCGTAGCTGACCAGTGCTACCGGGCAACCTGCCGCATGCGCGGCCTGTGCGTCGTTACTGCTGTCACCCACCATCAAGGTACGAGCAGGCTGTGTGCCTAGCGCTTCGCAGGTTTTTAGCAGCGGCAAAGGGTCGGGCTTTTTACGCTCAAACGCATCACCACCAAACACATGGCTAAAGTAACCGTCTAAGCCTTTGAGCTTGAGCAGTGGCAGCGCAAACGCACTGGGCTTGTTAGTCAAGCAAGCCATCTTCAAGCCAGCGGTGCGCCAAGCATTTAAACCCTCGACCACACCATCGTACACCTTGCTAGCTTGGCCGTTGATGGCCAGGTAGTGGTGCTGATAGCGCGCTAATGCAGCATCAAAGGTAACTGTGTGATTAACGTCATTTGCTACATTTTTAATAGCTAATTGAGTAATAGATACTTGGACTACAGCCCTATTTTGTACGAATTCTAGGGTTTTACGAATAAGGTTTTCGCTGCCCTTGCCAATGGTGTGTTCGATAAAATTGCGATCGACTGGCGCATAGCCAAAATCTGCCAAGGTCAGGTTCAGCGCGATTTCAAAATCACTCAAAGTGTCGATCATGGTGCCGTCCAGGTCGACGATCACCGCGTCAAAATTACCAGTGTTCAGCTGCATCACTCAAACGCCTTAATTACTTCAGCGCAGCGCGCATCTGGTCGATCACGGCCTTGTAATCTGGCTTGCCAAAAATTGCACTGCCTGCCACAAAGGCATCAGCCCCTGCATCGGCTACGCGGCGAATATTGTCAGGCTTGATACCGCCGTCGACCTCAAGGCGAATGTTTTTACCGCTAGCAGTAATGCGTTTGCGCACGGCTTCAATTTTGCGCAGTGCGCTGTCGATAAAGCTTTGACCACCAAAACCGGGGTTCACGCTCATGATGAGGATGAGGTCGATATCGTCAATCACCCAGTCCAGCACATCTAGTGGCTCGGCGGGGTTAAACACCAAGCCGGGTTTGCAGCCTTTGCTGCGAATAGCTTGGATGCTGCGGTGCACGTGGCCCGATGCGTCGGGATGAAAACTGATGTAGTCAGCGCCCGCTTGCGCAAACATATCAGCCAATGCGTCCACCGGTTGCACCATCAGGTGCACGTCGATGGGCACGGCTACACCCGCCGGTGTTTTGGCATGTGCTGGCATCCTCGTACGTCACGCTGTCGGGGATTTTCACCAACGGATCGGCTTGCACCAACGCTTGCTCGGCCAAAAAACCATCGAGCGTGTTGGAATAATCTTCCTCGCGCATCGACACATCCCACGCGCCATCCAGCCACTTCCAATAATGCGTCATGGTCACGCGGTCGCCGACTTTCACGCGGCTGACGCCAGGGCCCACCAACGCGACATCACCGGCCACGTCCATCAACGGAATGCGCGTGGATGGCACCGACTTGCCCATCAGGCCGCCTTTGAGGATCGACAGATCACGCGCGTTCAAACCGGTGGCACGCACGTCGATGACAACCTGGCCAAACCCAGGTTTGAGCGCGGGGCGGTCCACAAGACGCAGGCCAATGCCTTTAGACGTGTCGCCGATTTCGTATGCTTTCATCGTGGGGGCACTCCTGTTGGACTGAGATGACGCCGCGTGGGCTGTTGATACGCTGGCGGCGGCCAGCACTGTGCCCAACGCCGTGCGGCGATTGATGGAGGTGTCGGTGGTCATTATTTTTGTGCGCGGGCTGCAGCAACCTCGGCGGCAAAATCAATTTTGGAGGTTTGGGTGCGCGAGCTGACGCCCGACAATACACGGGCGTCGACAAAGTAGCCCGGCACGACCGACACTTTAAGGGCGCGGGCTAAATTCATATTCGCCAACAGTTGATCGGCGATCTCGGGCGCGAACATATCTTTTTTAAGCCGCTCAACATCAAGGCCCACAGATTTGGCCGTTGCAAAAATGATCTCGTCTTTTAGCTGGCCTTTGAAGGCCATCAGTGCCACGTGAAATTCGTGATGCTTGCCTTGCTTGGCGGCAGCCAGTGCCGCCTTGGATGCCACGACTGATGCAGGCCCTAGAATCGGAAAGTCTTTGACGATAAACCGCACCTTGCCATCGTCTTTCAGCAGTTGAAGGATACGCGGCTCGGCGGCTTTGCAATACGGGCATTGATAGTCGGTGAAGGCAACGATGGTGACATTTCCATCGAGATTGCCCATGACGGGCGAGCTGGCATCTTGCAGCAAATCTTTGGCGCGGTTTTTAGCCGCCACATTGGCGGCCTTTTCCATCTCAAGCTGCACCAACGCTGCCGTCGCTTCGACAGCGGGATCGACAGCACTTTGGGCAAACGCGCCACTGCAGAGCGTCAGCGCGAGTAGAATGCTTGTGAGTCTGGTTATGGCCATTAATTCCTCCCATTGGCTGGCGCAAGCCTAGCGCGGAAGAATGCCTGGAGTCGCGCCAATCACGCGGGCCTCAAGCTTTCG